>JAEEXZ010000059.1 GCA_016288055.1 Bacteroidales bacterium | reverse complement strand
ACCGTTTGCATAAACAGCCTCAACGACAAGCGGAGTATCGATACCATACCTCGCCACGGTGGCGCCGCTAAGTCCGCTGATGGTGTAGCTCTGGCCCTCCACCTTCTTTTCGATGGTGAAGTCGTACACATTGTCCGCTCCCGTCATAGTCCAGGTGCCGATGTATTCGCCATAGGCGGCCTCATACACATAAGCCTTGAACTGCACCTCAGCAGCAACGCCATATACACCATCCGCATTGATACCAGTCACGATATAACGGTACTCCGTGTCCTTGGTGAGGTCTGTCAGGGATACCGTCTTGGGACCGGTCTGCCAATCGGATTCGTTGATGCCGGCGACCTTAGAGGAGATAAGGGCGGACGCCTCGGAAGTCAGATCCTCGGTGAGGAAGCCGTACCAGGTGAGGTTATCTACCGATGCGCTGTAGCCAACCACAATGCTGGCCGACGTATTGGTAACATCGGTAGCCTTGGCGCTAAACTTAACGGTGGACAGATCGATAGGCGTAGCGAATGCGCAATCTGCCGGGGTACCATAATAAATGTACGTGCCGTTGTTGTCGAGGATACCGTAAACGATGAGACGGTAACTGGTTTCATCGTCCAGCTCGTCGATGGTGACCGTCTGGGAGTTGCCGGACAGAAGGACAACTCCTTCATTCAGCTTTCCTTCGGTCACATTGGAAGCGAAGTCCGACTGGGCCAGCTGCGCAGCGGAAGTTGCAGAATCGGTGGTCACGAAGCAGGTGTAAGTGAGCGCTTCGTATCCGGCGTGGCCGATGGTAAAGCTGGCCTCGTTGTACTTCACCTCGGTAGCCTCGGCGGTGAAAGTAACCTTGAGGTTGGGAGAAGTAGAGAAGGAAACGCTGCCCGGTTTGCCGAACACCTCTTTTCCGTCCTTGACGGCAAAAGCGATGTAACGATAGTTGGACGTCTCGCTGAGATTGCGGACGGCCACCGTCTGGGCATTGCCCACGTGAAGGGATTTTTTGTCCAGATGGGCCACCTGAGCATTGATGAGATCCTGCTCGGAGGTGGTGACATCATCTGTAACGAAACCGAACCAGGTAACATCCTTGGCGCCGGTGTGACGAACCACAACTTCGGCGTAATCTGCCTCAACGGTGTTCAGAGAAACGGTAAACTCCGTTTCGGGCTGTGCCGCCGGTTCTTTCTCTTTTCCGGCCTTTACACATGAAGACACGAGAGAAGCGGCGCAAAACACCGTCATTGCAGCTACTGCAATTTTTGTAGTTTTCATAATAGATTATTTTGATACACTTACTAATACTAATAAAACTAACCCAGAGCCTGCTATCAGGTTACGGATTGAAAGTTGGACCAGGTAAACCTTACCACCCAATGGGGTTTTTCGGCTCGTAAATATAGTGATATTATTTTAAAAACTACAATATGTTATTGAATTTTTTCTGTTTTTTATTCATCCCGATTTTTCGGCAGATTGCTAAAAGGTAGCTAAACACGCAATATAACAACGAATTGAAACCAAATCATGCCAAACAACTATGAATATATTCATGGGTTATTCACAATGTAAGAATATGAATAGTTTATGAAAATATTCATACTTACAAAAAGAAATTGCCTGCAGGAAGCAAGAGATCTTGCAAGCCTGCAGGCAAGTCAATGTCGAATGACAAGCGCGCTACAAATCCTTTATAGCAGCCTCAACGGTAGTATCGACAGGAAGATAATAACGGTAGAACGCGTTCTCCCCCAATTTGGAATAGCGTGAAATGAGCGCCTTCAGCTGGGGCACCAGATAAGGGGCGGATTCGTCCCATTCGGCCTCCGTGCAGCGGATTCCGTCCTGCCTGCGGGCGTAGGAGGGGAACTCCACCTTCAAATTAAGCCCATCCAGGAACTTATCCATCTCGTCGAAGGAGACGATGGCCTGCAGGCGACGGGCGTATTTATCAAAGACGGCCGATGCAAAGCGCATCTGGGTGGCCTTCTTGTTACACGCGATGTAGAAATCGGAGGCGCGGGTGGTATCCACCGGCACAAAGACATCCGGCATAATGCCGCCTCCGCCATAGACCAGGCGCCCGGCGCGGGTGCGGTGGACATCGGCCGTATCCAGTTTCACGCTGTCGGCGCTGAAGACTTCTCCCTCGGCATACCTATAATATATATCATAGGCGTAGTCGCGGTCTCCGCTGTAGGGTTTCTGGATGCATCGGCCGCTGGGAGTATAGTAACGCGCCACGGTTAGGCGCACGCCGGAGTTGTCGCTGAAGAAGAAAGGTTCCTGCACGAGGCCCTTGCCGAAGGAACGGCGGCCGACAATCCTTCCGCGGTCGTTGTCCTGGATGGCACCGGCGAAGATTTCACTGGCCGATGCGGAATTCTCGCTGATGAGTACCGTAAGGCCGACGTCCTGGAGGGAGCCGCGGCCATCGGCCTGATAGACTTCCCGCGCACGGTGGAGTCCCTCGATATACACAAGGGTATCGCCGCGGGAGAGGAAATCGTTGCACAGCAGGAGGGCCTGGTCCATATAGCCGCCGGAATTGTCACGCACGTCGAAAATGAGGTGCCGCATTCCCTGCTCCTGCAGTTTGAGCGCAGCCTCGTGGCACTCCTTGAAGGTGGTGCGGGAGAACTTTGCGAGACGCAGATAGCCGACGCTGTCCTTCAGCATGAAGGCGGCGTCCACGCTGTGAACGGGAATCTTGCCGCGGGTGATCTCGAAGGGGATGACTTCACTCCCCCGCTTTACGGTGACGGTAACCTTGGTTCCGGACGGGCCTTTGATGCGCCGCACCATGCTGTCCTGCGGGAACTTGACGCCGGCGATGACCGTATCATCCACTTTCAGGAGACGGTCTCCCGCCATCAGACCCACTTTTTCGGAGGGACCGCCGGGGATGACCTCCAGCACGATGGCCGTATCGTTGGGCACATTGAACTGGATGCCGATTCCGTCAAAATTGCCGGCGAGTTCCTCCTGCGAGGCCTCCAACTGCTGGGGAGGGAGATACACGGAATGGGGATCCAGCTGGGACAGCGCCGCATTGATGGCCGCATCCGTCATGCCTTCCCGGTCCAGGGTATCCACATAGTTCTTCTCCACCATGTCCAGCACCAGGTTAAGTTTGCGCCAATCCGAGTAACGGGTGTTGATCAGGTGTTTGGCGTCCCTGTAACGGACAATTAATAAGGTAATAAGGGCGCCAATCACGACGCCCAGTATTACTTGAATGATTTGTCTGATTTTTCCGGAGTCCATTTGGCTACTGGATTTGTTCCACTTCAATGCCTGCACGCTTCAGAAGGTCAATTCCGTCCGTGAGACGGTAGGCATCGCGATAGACCACACGCTTGATACCGGCCTGGATAATGAGCTTGGCGCACTCTGCGCAGGGCGAGGCCGTCACATAGAGGGTAGCGCCCTCGCTACTGTTGCCGCTTTTGGCCACCTTGGTGATAGCGTTGGCCTCGGCGTGCAGGACATAGGGTTTGGTGACACCGTTCTCGTCCTCGCAGATATTCTCGAAGCCGGAAGGCGTTCCGTTGTATCCGTCACTGATGATAGTGCGGTCTTTCACGAGGAGCGCACCCACCTTTCTGCGCTTGCAGTAGGAGTTCTGGGCCCACACCTCGGCCATTTCCAGGTAGCTGTGGTCGAATTTAGCCATTAGTTTCTCTGATAGAGGTAACGTTTGATACTCTTCTTGGGCGTGCGCTCGAAGTCCTCGGGCATGAGTTCGATCTTCTTCACCTGGGCATACTTGGGAAGCTCGTCGTTGATGGCGGGCAGCATGCCCTGGATGCGCTTCTTGAAGTCCTCACGGGTGAAGCCGTCCAGTTCGCCCTGATGCCAGTCGGGGTAGATGAGGGCGGTGAGGCCGCCGTCGTCCTCGATAACCAGGGAATCCACAACGTAGTTGAAATTGTTGATGGTAGCCTCCACCTCTTCCGGATAGATATTCTGGCCGGAAGGGCCCAGGACCATGCACTTGGAGCGGCCGCGCAGGAACAGGTAGCCGTCCTGGTCCAGAACGCCCATGTCACCGGTCTTGAACCAGCCGTCTTCCGTGAAGGAAGCCTGGGTGGCCTCTTCGTTCTTGAAGTAGCCCAGGCACACGTTGGGGCCCTTCACCTGCACCTCGCCGGGGATGTTGGCGGGATCCGAGGAGTCGATGCGGATTTGCATGTTCATGGCAGCCCGGCCGGCGGAACCTACTTTCACCTTATCCCAGTGGGCATAGCCGATGATGGGGCCGCACTCCGTCATGCCATATCCCACCGTATAGTGGAAGCCGATTTTGTTCAGGAACTTCTCCACTTCCGGATTGAAGGCTGCGCCACCCAGGATCACTTCCTCGAACTTGCCGCCGAAAGCGTTGGTGAGCTCGGTGCAGAAGCGTTTTTCGATGGTGGGGCCCAGGATGGGGATGCGACGATAAATGTGCGTCTTGTCCAGCAGGGGTTTGAGCTTGCTCTTGTAAACCTTCTCCATCACCAGCGGCACGGCGATGATGATGTCCGGATGAATCTCGCTGAATGCCTGCATGATGATCTTGGGGCTGGGCACGCGGGACAGGAAGTGCACGTGCATGCCGATGGTCATCTCGAAGAGGAACTCGAACATCAAGCCGTACATGTGGGCCGACGGGAGCATGGACACCACATTCATGCCGGCGCCAAGCATGGGGCAGGCATCCTTGTGGGCGAACTCGATATTGGAGTACAGCGCACGGTAAGGCAGCATGACGCCCTTGGAGAAGCCTGAAGTACCGGAGGTATAATTGATGATGGCCAGTTCTTCGGGGGAATCCTCATAGTAATTGAGGTCCTCGGGCTCGAAGTTGTTGGGATAACGCTTGCCAAAGTCCTCGTTCAGGTGCTCACGTACCTGGGCCAGTTCCTCGGTGGCTGCATGCAGGAACTTGAAGGTATTGATCTGCACAACCACGGACAGGTCCGGCATCTCTTCGGCCGAAAGGCCTTCCCAGATGACGTCGTCCACAAAAAGGACACGGGCCTCGGAGTGGTTGACCAGATAGTGGATATTGCCGGGTTTGAACTCATGCAGGATAGGCACGGCGACGGCGCCATAGGTAATGGCAGCCAGGAAGCTGACACCCCAGTTGGCCTGGTTGCGCGAGCAGATAGCCACTTTGTCTCCCTTCCGGAGACCGCACTCCTCGAAGGCGATGTGCAGTTTGGCGATTCTGCGGGCCACATCACGGTAGGCCAGCGTCATGCCCTGGTAGTTGGTAAGGGCAGGACGGTCCCAGTTGCGGACCATGCTTTCCTGAAGCGTTTTGTTTACTGATTTAAATTCCATCTTTATTAATTCTTCTAGGTAAGATTTTAGTTCAATTTAATGTCACGGACTTTGCCGTCGTAGCACTCGGCGCTCACGCCCTTGGAAGTGGGAGTGATGCGGCCGTCCGGCTTGAGCATCTTTCCGCCCTCCGCCTTGTACAGAGGGTCACCACCCTCGAAGGGGTAGATAAGTGTCTGGATGGAGGTGCGCACCACCCAGTAGCGTTTGCCGTTCACCTCAAGGAGTTCCGGCAGATTTTTCACGGTCTCCGGCGCACGGATTCCCTTGAACCCGACCACAGCCTCTCCGTGAAGATTATATCTTTGCAGCGTATTGTCCTTGTGGAGAATCATGACGGTATAGCCGCCCGCACCGGTGAAATCGTACACGTCGGGGCCCAGCAGCACCGGCTTCGGGAGGGTTACGGGGAAGCCGTTCACCCATCGGCCCAGACGGTCCATCAGGTACAGTTTATTGCCAGCGCAGAAGAGCCACTGGAGTTTCTTGTTATTGTAGAAGTCGATGGTCTGCACGCGGCCGCAGATGGTTTCCTTGAACGGAATACCCCAGACGTCTTTGTTGTTTTCGTCCCTCAGGCAGATGGACTGATGGGAATTCTGGTAAAGGTAATTGGTCTTTCCGGTAGCAAAGTTGGTCACGGGGAACAGGCCGCCGGGGATGACCACGACGGTATCGCGCTCCAGCACCTGCACCTTGGTACCTTTCAGCGCCCTGGTTTCCAGCTGGACACGCATGGCGGGCAGTGTTCCGGAAAGGTCCAGGGAAGCCGCGGCAGGAGCGTATCCCGCCCCCTTCACGAAGGAAAGGAGAGGGGCCGACAAGGCCGATGCGAACAGCTTCCCGCAGAGGGAAGGATCGTCCGAGAAGGAAGCATATGCCACGAATCCGTCCGGAAGTTCCACGGAGGCGTCCTCCATGCGGTCCTCCAGGGAGTACTCCAGGAAGCCCTTGTCGCAGAAGAGGCGGACGGTGGGAAGGTCCGAGAAGACGGACCATCGGCCATTCACGCTGGCGCAGACGCTGTCCTGCAACGCGAAATCCTCTCCCAGGACGGTAGAGAGGGCACCGCGGTAGAGATTGGGCGTTTCACCGCCCAGCTTCAGATCCCTGGCACTGCGGAGAAGGACGGCTTCCCGTTCAACGCCGTTCTCATCGGCAAAACGGGCGCGGACGATTTCCTTCGGCTGAAGGCTCGTAAACCACTCCTCGACGCTCAGCTTCTGGACATTTCTGGCCTTGAGCGCTTTGTTGAAGGGGATAAGTTTCCCGCGGCCGTCTTCCTCCTCGCGGCGGGCGGCGAGGTAATCCTCCACCTTGCCTACCGGAACGGATACGGCGGTTGCGGTATAATACGGAAGCACCTGCGGGAATTCCGGTTTCTGGGCCGGGGCGCCGCTGAAGGCTTTGAAGTAGCTGGCAGGGCCGTCTCCCGGGAGGGAATGGCCGCTGACTACAATCTGTTTCTTATTGAGGGATTCAATGCTCCACGCGCTCCATGCCGTAAGGTTCTTGACAAAAGTAGCCTTGGGCTGAAGACTCTTGCCGGCGAACATCTGCAGCAGTTTGGGAGCGTGGGAGTGGGCCACCAGAATGACCGCAGGGCCGGAGACATGGCTCACGAGGTCCTGCAGATGACGGGTACCCAGGATGGAATGGCCCTCCTCCAGTTGGCGGGCGCCGGCGTTCAGGAAGGTTTCACTGCGGGAGGCCAGCAGGTATCCGCCGGCGCTCTGCACCTTGAGTCCCGCCCCGGCAGCAAGGGCCCGGAGGGTTGAGTCCGGTTCTGCATCGGCCGCTACAAGGGGGACAAGGGAGCCGCTGTTGTGCAGGGACACCGCCACACGATGACGGCCGAGTGCGCTTACGAAACGCATGAAGGCAGGATTCCCGGGAGCCAGCAGTCCCTGAAGGAAAGCCGTGGAATCCTCCATGAAAGAGGCGGCCTTCGGGGAGCCGTCGAAAACGATGACGGCGGTGGCATCCGAGGGGATGGCGCCAAGTATATGCCAGGAGGCTTCTACCTTCTTTTCACCGGCACGGGGGCCGACCGGCTTGTACAGCCGGATGACAGCCAGCGTGATACCGGCCAGAAGCAGAGCCAAAGCAGTTACCGCTATAACGGTTGATCTTCTTCCCATATCCCGCAAAGATACGTATAATTTCTTATTCTTCCGCGTTTTTCAGAGCATAACATCGGCCCCTGAGATACCAGCTGAGCTCCGTGATCTCGCGGCCCTCCATCTCTTCGGGAAGAATGGGCCGGCCGATACGGACCTTCACCGTAGTCCCCTGCTTGTTGAACAGCTCGTGGATAAGGCGCACCGTGCGCAGACGCGGGTGAATGAGGCCCAGCCGATGGAATGTCAGCGAATTGGTTCCTTCGAAATAGATGGGGATGACCGGCAGGCCGGAGCGCTTGATCAGTTTGGTGATATTGTCTGCCCAGGGCTTGTCCTGGATGGTGAAGAAGCCGCCTTCCCGACGGTTCTTTTTCTTCTGCCATGTACCTACTTCCCCGGCGGGGAAAAAGCCGATGCAACCGCCGTCGGCAATATGGCGAAGGGCCATACGGATTCCGTTGATGCTGCGGGCGTCCGCCTTGCCGCCGGAGAGGTTGTCCACCGGCAGGAAGGCTTCCTTCAGGCTGGGGATAAGCGCCAGAAGGAAAGTGGTGAGAAGCTTGTAATCCGGCCTTCTGGACCCCACGACGGAATTCAGAATGAGGCCGTCTATACTGCCGAAGTGGTGATTGGAGATAGTGATGAAGCCGCCCTCGGCCGGAATATTCGCCAAATCCTGAGACGGAATCTCATACTTCACCCCTACCTCTTCCAGTACTTTTTCGGAAAAAGCCGGACCCTTAAGATCCGGATAACGGGATTGTATATCATTAACTCTGTCGATATCCAGCAGCCTGATCACACGCTTGGCTACCCAGAGCCCGAACTTTCCTTTCAGGCCGAGAGAACCGCGCAACTGCTCCGGTGAAATGACAAGTGTCTTTTCTGTTTCCATGGTATAACCTTGTTTGATTACACAAAGTTAAACAAAAAATTGATTGCCATTTCCCCGGGGAAGGTCCCCGGCATAAAAAAAGTGGAATCTCCAGGAAAACCTGAAAATTCCCCTCCGGGCACATTTAGAGCCGAAGGCGGCAAGGCAGGGGGCTTGGGGGGTACGCCCCCCAATCTATCGAAGATATTAGGGCTACAAATTAAGCCAGGCGACTGCCTGGCTTAATTTTGTAGCCCGGAGGGGAATCGAACCTCTATTTAAAGTTTAGGAAACTTCCGTTCTATCCGTTGAACTACCGGGCCAAACCGGGTAACAAAAAAAAGCGCTTATTCAGCGCTCTTCTCGATGATCTGACGACCGCGATAGTAGCCGCACTCAGGGCATACGCGGTGATACATCACGGTGGCGCCGCAGTTAGGGCAGACGCTCAGAGTGGGAACGGGCGCAAAGTCATGCGTACGTCTCTTGTCTCTTCTCTGCTTGGAGAGTTTGTGTTTCGGATGTGCCATTGTTTATCTTTTTTAATTGTTTATTTACTCTCAAAAAGTCCTTTCAGAGCGGTGAACGGGCTGTTCGCACCGGTTGCCTCAGCCTCCTCGTCCCCTCGCTCTTCATGACCCAGAAACCGGACGGTGTCGGGATTGCATTCCCCTTCCGGGTGGACCCGCTGCAAGGGCAGTGATAGACAGATGTAGTCGTATACTGCCTGACTCAGGTCCCAATCCTCTGTAACGGTGTCCAGTTGGAACACCTCGGAAGGTTCTGCTTCCACGGGAACGACCAGGGGTTCCAGGCAGCGGTCGCACGGAACGGTGACCGTCCCGCTGAGATGAAGAACAGCCTCCACCTTCCGCAAACCCTCTTTAACCACCGTGATGTCCACGTTTACATCGGCGTCCAGGATTTCTGAATTGTCAAACGTTTGAAAGAACTCTAATCCTGCGTGGGAGTGGAACTTACGCTCCCCGGCAGCCCAATCGTTCAAGGGTATGACAAACGGATTCATCTCCATGAAAACAGATTAAGGGGTGCAAAGATACGAATAATTTTCGGAAAATCAATCCTCTGAGGAGGAATTTCTCTTCCTGTCCAGCGGATCCAACTGGATTTTACGCATACGCATGTGGTTGGGCGTGATTTCCACCAGCTCGTCTTCCTGGATATATTCCAGGGCCTCCTCGAGGGAGAATTTGATGGCCGGAGGAAGCGCCACTTTCTCATCGGAGCCTGCAGCACGCACGTTGGTGAGCTTCTTCGTTTTGCAGATATTGATGTTCAGGTCACGGTCACGGGTGTGTTCACCGACAACCTGACCGCCGTAAATCTCTTCACCGGGTTCCACGAAGAAACGGCCACGGTCCAGCAGTTTGTTCATGGAGTAAGCGATGGCCTCGCCGGTTTCCAGGGAAACGAGGGAACCGTTGGTGCGCATCTCGATGTCACCCTTGTAGGGCTGATAGTCCTTGAAACGATGGGCAACCACAGCCTCTCCCTGCGTAGCGGTAAGGAGGTTGGAACGCAGGCCCATCAGGCCACGGGTGGGAATTTCAAATTCCAGCAGCGTCCGGTCTCCGCGGGGTTCCATACGGATGAGCGCGCCCTTGCGACGGGTGGATATTTCGATAGCCGCACCCACGAACTGCTCGGGAACCTCGATGGAAAGTTCCTCAATAGGTTCGCAGCGCTGGCCGTTGATGGTCTTGTCCAGCACCTTGGGCTGCCCCACCTGCAGTTCGAAGCCCTCGCGGCGCATGGTCTCGATGAGCACGGAAAGATGCAGCACGCCACGGCCATACACCATGAAGCTGTCGGCATTCACGCCGGGCTTCACACGCAGGGCCAGATTCTTCTCCAGCTCCTTCTCCAGACGGTCCTTGATGTGACGGGAAGTCACGAACTTACCGTCCTTGCCGAAGAAAGGAGAGTTGTTGATCATGAACAGCATGCTCATGGTAGGTTCATCCACGGCGATGGGCGGAAGTGCCTCCGGAGCCTCGATGTCCGCGATAGTGTCGCCGATTTCGAAGCCGTCGATACCCACCACGGCGCAGATGTCACCGCACTGGACTTCGTCCACATTGGCCTTGCCCAGGCCCTCAAACACCATAAGCTGTTTGATCTTGCTCTTTTCCACCATGTCGTAACGCTTGCACAGCGAAACGGGCATGCCGGTACGCAGGGAACCGCGGGTGATGCGGCCCACCGCGATACGGCCCACGTAGGGGCTGTATTCCAGAGAGGAAACCAACATCTGAGGCGTACCCTCCCGCACTTCGGGGGCGGGAATCTCCTCCAGGATGGTATCCAGAAGCGCCGTAATGTCATTGGTGGGCTTTTTCCAGTCATAGGACATCCAGCCCTGTTTGGCGCTGCCGTAGATGGTCTTGAACTCCAGCTGGTCCTCGTTGGCACCCAGGTTGAACATGAGTTCGAACACCTCTTCCTGCACCTCGTCCGGGCGGCAGTTGGGCTTGTCCACCTTATTGATAACGACGATGGGCTTTTTGCCCAGTTCGATGGCCTTGTTCAGCACGAAGCGGGTCTGCGGCATGCAGCCCTCGAAGGCATCTACCAGCAGGAGGACGCCGTCGGCCATGTTAAGGACACGCTCCACCTCGCCGCCGAAATCACTGTGGCCGGGAGTGTCAATGATATTGATTTTCACACCTTTGTAAGTCACGGACACATTCTTGGCCAGAATGGTGATGCCGCGCTCGCGTTCAAGGTCGTTGTTGTCCAGAATGAGGTTACCCAGGTCTTCCGGCTTGCGCACCAGGTTGGCCTGATAAATCATACGGTCCACCAGGGTGGTTTTACCGTGGTCAACATGGGCGATAATTGCGATATTTCTGATATCCTGCATAACGTAGGTCTTTATTCTAAATCAAAAAAGCAACTCGCTTAACGAGTTGCTTTCTGTGCGCGAAATCAGAGTCGAACTGACACGTCCTTTCGGACACTACCTCCTGAGAGTAGCGCGTCTACCAATTCCGCCATCCGCGCATCGTTTGGGACTGCAAAGATACT
>JAEEXZ010000058.1 GCA_016288055.1 Bacteroidales bacterium | reverse complement strand
CCTTACCTTTACCCATACGGGTATCGAGCGGCTTGGCGGTGAACGGCTTCACAGGGAAGACACGGATCCAGATCTGACCTTCACGGTTCATGCGACGGGAGATGGCCTGACGGGCAGCCTCGATCTGGTGAGCAGTAAGCCAGCAGTTTTCAAGGTTCTTAAGGCCGAAGGAACCGAATGCGAGCTGGTTTCCGCGACCGGAATTGCCCTTCATACGGTTTTTCTGTTCCCTTCTGAATTTTGTTCTTTTAGGCTGTAACATTGCTGTAATGTTTTTAAATTTTCCTTATTAGTCCCTAACTCATTGAAACTCAGCTGGTTGGGTGCATTTTGCTCCAATTTGGGGATTGCAAAGTTACGAAAAAATTCCGAATCACCAAATATTTTACGCAGTTTTTTCAACATTTTCGACCGCGGATTTCAATACTTAACTGACTGAAATTTCACGCGTTTACGAATACTGTTAAAAAAAACTTGCCCGTATTTTCGACAGCCCTATTTGAAGTAGGTTTGAGGCACCTCGACATGCGGCGGATCCTCCCAGAAAATGGACTGGTACAGGG
The DNA here is from genome assembly GCA_016288055.1 of Bacteroidales bacterium. GTDB lineage: Bacteria > Bacteroidota > Bacteroidia > Bacteroidales > UBA932 > Cryptobacteroides. The sequence goes on along the minus strand of JAEEXZ010000058.1, from coordinate 10,802 downwards.
CGGGAAATTCCCCGGCCTGCCAGATACGGACCAGTTCCTCGATGTCCCGGTCGGCCCCTTCCGGGTCGTAGTGGGACTTGAGGTCATTGTCGAAAAGCTTGGCGATCGCCTGCCAGAAGCCGGCGGCTACACGGTTCTTGTAATCGTGTATGATATCATAAGACGACAGGCCGGTCTCCCGGGCTATCAGTTTCAAAAGAAGCGCCCCCTGCGAGATGGTCATCGAGCGCAGGGCGCCTTCAAAATCCTTGAACAGCTGGTCCTGGATGGCATTGATGTACACCTGCTTGCGCAGGCCCTTGTAATGGTTGGCGCTGAGGGTGCTGTCCACCTGCTTCTTGAGCCCGCCGGAGGCTTGTGCATAGGGGTACACGCGCGCAAAGCGCCAGACCAGCTTATAATAATTCTTCCAGTTTTTCTCCGACTGGCGCGGACTGCGCCCGAAGATATAGACGGGAGGAAGCGCGTCAAAGTAGGTAGTATCCCCGTTTTCCACCTTCATGCGGAGGTATCCCGCCCGGGCCGATGATTCCCGCTCGATGCCGGCCTGCGCGCGGGCCATCTGGTCCCGCTGCTGACGGGCGCGTTCCATTGCACGGCGGATATGGTTCTGCGAGGCTGCCATCGGCCCGAAGGCCAGCAGTGCAAGGAGAAGGAGGGCGATATGACGGAAGCGGGACATACGCTACCCACGGGCGTCGAGGACCCCCGTATCCGAATCGAAGACCAGCCAGTTGGGAGCCGTCATCCAGTCTCCGAGGATGTGCAGGCGGGCAGTCCCCACCGGCATGTCCACACGGCTGTGATAGTGGCCGAAGATGAAATGGTTCACAGGATTGTGCTCCTGGAAACGGGAACAGTAAGTATAGAGGGGTTCCCCTTCTCCCCTGAAAACGTAGGAGATGGGCTTTTCGCTGCGGGAGCGGTGGCTCCAGCCCGTGGCCCAGTGGAAGGCGATCCAGGGATGCAGCGTGGAGAAGAGGACCTGCGCCCATCGGCTCGTAAAGACGACCTTAAGGAACTTGTACCAGTGGTTGCCGGGGCCCAGGCCGTCGCCGTGCCCCAGACAGAAACGTTTGCCGGCGATGTCCGTCACATGCGGCTGGGAAAGCTTGACCATGCCCAGTTCCTCGAAATAGCTGAAGCACCAGTGGTCGTGGTTCCCCTCGAAGAAGAACACCCTGACGCCGTTGTCGATGAGCCAGGTGAGGGCCCCCAGCACGCGCGCGCCGCCCTTGGGCACGACATAGCGGTACTCGTACCAGAAGTCGAAGATGTCCCCGAGCAGATAGAGGGCCGATGTCTGAGCCGGGTCGATGCTCCTGAGGAAGCGGACAAAGTTCATTTCCCGCTCCTTGGGGTCACCCACCTGCAGACCGAGGTGCGTGTCAGAGACAAAGTATGTCAGATGTTTGGGCATAGATTCTTCGCTTCGCTCAGAATGACAAACAATTAGGCAAAAATAAAGATAGCACTGGCGACGAGGAGGCAGTACAGGGCGAACCAGGCGAGCTTGGCCTTCTTGACGATGGCAATCATCACCTTACAGGCGAACAGGCCGCTCAGAAAGGCAGCGACGAAGCCCAGCAGCAGGGGAAGCGGGCCGACGCCGGCGCCGAACGAAGCCTCTCCGGCCGCAACTTTCAGCAGGTCCAGGGATTGCTCGCCGATGATGGGAATGAGCACCATAAGGAAGGAGAACTGGGCCATGCTCTCACGCTTTACGCCGGTCAGAAGACCCGTAGCAATGGTGCTGCCGCTGCGGGAGATACCGGGCGCCACGGCAAAAGCCTGCGCCACGCCCACAACCAGAGCCTGCCAGTAGGAAATCCCATTGCGGTTATCCTTTGCCACCGGCACCTTGAAGCGCTTGCCGGCGGAATCCGACACCATGAGCAGGATAGCGGTAATCATCAGCCCGCCGGCTACCTGCGTGAGGGAGCCACTGAACAGGGCATCGACCCGGTCTTTGAACAAAACACCCACAAGACCTACCGGAATGCAGGAAACCAGGATCTTGCAGATATAGTCTGTCTCGTCGTTGTATTTAAACTTGAAGAAGCCTTTCAAAAGCTGCCAGATGACATTCCAGAACACGACGAGCGTCGCGAGGACCGTAGCGAAATGCACCGTGACGGTGAAGTCCAGGAATCCTTCCGCGTCCGCCCCGACGATTTCCTTGAAAATCATCAGATGGCCGGAACTGGAAACCGGCAGGAACTCCGTGAGGCCCTGGACAAGGCCGAGAACAATCGCTTGCCACCATTCCATAGCCTATTCCTCCTCTTTGAAACGGCCCATGATGGCAATGACCTCCAGCACGATACCCGCTACAATGACAATGGGCGCGGCCACCAGGCGGCGGGCGTCGAACATGTCGTAGTTGAACACGGCGGGATCCTTGGAACCGCCGCCGGACAGCAGCAGGAATCCGGCCACCATGACCACCAGGCCTGCCAGGAGGAATTTGATATTTTTAGGGCCGAGGGCCATCTTTTCAGAATTGTTTGCCATAATCAGTATGCGTAAAGTTTATCCCGGTCGTACCCCACCAGACGGCCCACCATGAAGAAGGTGCTCACCATGCAGATGAGAACGCCGGTGCACACCATCACGCCCATCACCTGCAGCAGGGATTCCACCGAGAAGATGAGGAACAGCTGCGGGAATTCATCCCGGACCACATACAGGCCGCCTACCAGGAGGACGATTCCAAGCAGGGCGGCGAAGAGGCCCTGCAGGGCGGCCCGCCCCATGAAAGGAGCGCGGATGTAGCTTTTGGTGGCGCCCACCAGGTGCATGGTATAGATGGTGAAACGGCGGGAGAAAAGATCCAGCCGGACAGTGTTGGCAATGAGGACGAAGGAGATGAACATGAGCAGCGCCACCATGACCACGATGGCCAGCGAGATGCGGCGGAGATTCTGGTTAAGGGCGTCCACGAGGGAAGTCTGGTACACCACTTCCTCCACGAGGGGGGACTCCGCCAGGGCAGCCTTCATGACGGCCAGGCTGTCGGAGGAAACGTAGGCCGCCTCCAGATTCACGTCGATGGAAATGGGGACGGGAGCCGCCTCGAACACGTCCAGGAAATCCTGGCCCAGCATCCTGGACATCTCCTCCACGCCCTGCTCACGGGAAACGTAATGCGTGGTGCGGACGCCCGGAAGTGAGGCCACCTCGGACTCGTACTTGAGCGCCTGTTCTTCCGTCACCTGCTGCTTGAGCAGGACGGAGACCTGAAGGTTTTCCTTGAAGTAATTCCCTACGGCTCTGGCATTTACCAGCAGCAGCGAACCCATACCAACCAGAAATAGCACCAGCGACAGGCTGATGACGGTGGAAATCCAGGCGCTGACAAGGCGCCGACGTATGGTAGAAGTGCTCATATTTCGCCTCAAAGTTAAGGAATGCGCCGAAAAACTCAAAAAAATTTAGTAACTTTGTGGGTTGAATAGATAATACTAATATGGGAGATTCCGCAAAGAAGATTCTGTTCGTAAGCGCAGAGATGGAGCCTTACCTTCCGGAAAGCCACATCGCCAAGATCTGCCGCGAACTGCCCCAGGGCATCCAGGAGCGCCACAAAGAAATCCGCGCTTTCATGCCCCGCTATGGCTGCATCAACGAACGAAAGAACCAGCTGCACGAAGTCATCCGCCTGTCGGGGATGAACATCATCATCGGCGACGTAGACCGCCCGCTCGTGATCAAGGTGGCCTCCATATCGGCCGCCCGCATCCAGGTTTACTTCATCGACAACGAAGACTACTTCCGCCGTAAACAGATTTACAAGGACGAGCAAGGCCATTTCTTCGCCGACAATGGCGAGCGCGCCATCTTCTTCGCCCGCGGCGTACTGGAGACGGTGAAGAAACTGCGCTGGGAACCGGACATCATCCACTGCTCCGGCTGGATATCCCATATCCTCCCCCTCTACCTGAAGAAAGCTTACAAGGACGACCCTATCTTCTCCAACTCCAAGGTGGTGCTGTCCCTGTTCGACGACGTAACCAGAGATCCCCTCTCCCCCGGCTTCAACAACACCATTCTGTACGGCGCCATCAAGCCCTCGGACGTAACCCTTACGGAAAAGGCCGACGGCATGGAACTTGCTAAACTTGCCGCACAGTATGCCGACGGGATCATCATGGGCAGCCAGAACGTGGATGCCTCCCTCAAGGAGCACTGCTCCTCCCTGGGTGTTCCCGTCCTTCCCTTCGAGGAAGGTTCCTTCCAGGACGGCAGCTACATGGACCGTTACAACGCATTTTACGACGATTTGCTGAAATGAGAAAATTCCCTGCCCTGTGCATGGCCGCAGCCCTGATCCTTCCGGGCTGTGTGGAAGTGGACAACAGCCTGGGTGAAGGGCTGGTGGACAAGAGCCTCCTGTACGACACCTACACCGTAGAAGTCGAACTCGACAATATCCAGATGAAAATGGCCGACGCCCTGTCCGGCTATTCTTCCTCGAAACTGACCGTCGGCGCCATCCGCGACGATGTGCTCGGCCTTTCCACGCGCGAGGCCGCCTTCCCCCTGATTCCCGCCCTGGACACGATTGACCTCGGCTCGAATCCTACGCCCGTGAGTTTCACGATGCGCTTCTCCGCAGACTCCGTCTCCTGCAACGATGACGACAACGCCCGCATCCTGCAGAACCTCCGCATAACAGCGCTCTCCGCCCCCCTTCCGGTTGGGGCATCCACCAGCTGCACGCAGGACATCCCCCACGGCAGCACCCTGCTCACAAAAGGCATTCCCGTGTACAACGGAACCGGAGACCTGAGCATCACCTTCTCCCTGGATTATGCCCGGCAGTACATCGACGCCCTGCGCACGCTGGGCCCCGCGCTGAAGGAGCGCTCCGCCGACGGAAAAGACGATGAACAGTTGCTGGACAAATATGACGAATGGGTGGCGGCCGTCCCCGGCATCCACATGGCCATGGACAACCCTTCCTCGAAGGGCGGACGTATCAACCTGTTCAACTTCCCCTGCCTCAGCGTAAGCAACAACTATTATACGTATAACAGCAACGTGGCCCTTCTCAAGGTCCACAGCACCTGGGAGGGCGTGGAGAAGGATTCCACCTTCATGTTCATTCCCGGAGAGACGGCTTTCTTCGACGAAGGTGAATACGTACGCAACAACAAGAAGTTCGACCAGTTCTGCTTCAACCGCACCACGCACGAGACCACACCCGGGGCAGCCACAGACGCCATCCTGGTGGAGGGCGGCGGCGGTCTCAAGCCTGTGATCCTGGCCAGTGAACTGCAGGAAAAGACGCGGGCGGCCATTGCCCGAAACGGCGGAAACCCGGACGAGGTCATCATCGTCAAAGCTTCCATCATCCTGCCCTTTGAAAAACCGGCCAGCTGGGACGAGCTCAAGTACTACCCTTCCGTCCTGAGCCCCACCATCCAGACAGTATCCAAGGACGAAGACGATAAGGAATACATCTCCTTCGCCGGCCTTACGGATGCTTCCGTGAGCACGGAGAACCAGGGGAACATCGACCGTTCCAATCTCCGCTACGCTCCGGACATCACTTATCACCTGCAGGCCATCATGGACCGCAACGACCTGGCCTCTTCCGCAGACTCCGACATCTGGCTCCTGACCATCCACACGGAAAAAGTAGCCAACGCCAACGGTTCCCTCTACGACAACTCCTACTATCAGCAGCTCATGTACGCCAGCTACTATGAGAGCCTGTACGGCGGATACGGCGGCTACGGCGGTTACGGCTATGGAGGCTACGGCGGCTACGGCGGTTATGGCGGCTACGGCTACAACAACTACTATAACTATATGATGCTGGCCCAGATGATGAGCGCATCCTCCCAGCAGACATACAGTTACAACTCAGAACTGGACAAAGACCGCTTCTACCGCGCCGTTCTCTGCGGTCCCGAGAGTGAACGGAAGCCCGTGTTCCGCGTCACCTACGCGGTTCAGAAATCGAAATAATCACACTTGGAAGATACAAAAAAAGAGGCCAGTCGGAAGACTGACCTCTTTTATGTTTGATTGGAGAATTAAGCACCAATCTTTTCTGCAACTTTGGCGATGGCGTCACCTACGGTAGCGATACCGCTGGTCTCCTCATCGGGAATCTTGATGCCGAATACGCGTTCGAATTCCATCAGGAGTTCCACGGTGTCCAGAGAGTCTGCGCCGAGGTCGTTAGTGAAGCTAGCGGACTCAGTTACGGCGCTTTCCTCAACGCCCAGCTTGTCAACGATGATATCCTTGACCTGCTTTACGATTTCTTCCTTTGTCATAACGTTGTTAGGTTTTAAGTTATTGAATTTAACGTTCTACTTCCATTCGAAATAACGCGCAAAGTTAATAATTTTTTTCTTAAAAACGAAACACTTAGTATCTTTGCCTCTCAGAATGATGACTGTCAAGGAAAAAATAGCGCTCTTTCCCCACTCTCCGGGTGTGTACCGCTACTACGACGCAGAGGGGAAGGTCATCTATGTTGGCAAGGCAAAAGACCTTCACAAGCGCGTGGCGCAGTACTTTGTTCCGCCCGAACGGCTGAACACAAAGACCCGCATCCTGGTCTCCAAGATTGCCGACGCCCAGTTCTCCGTCGTGGACAGCGAGGCCGACGCCCTTCTCCTGGAGAACAATCTCATCAAGCAGTACAAGCCCAAGTACAATATCCTCCTGAAGGACTCCAAGACCTATCCCTGGATATGCGTCACCGGTGACGACTTCCCCAAGGTATTCATCACCCGCCGCATCGAGAAGGGAAAGGGGAACCGCTACTTCGGCCCGTACAGCAGCGTCATGCATGCGCGCAACCTGGTGGATTTCTTCGGGGAAATGTACCCCCTGCGCACCTGCAACCTCAAGATTACCTCGGAGGCCATCCTCCGCCACAAATTCCGTCCCTGCCTGAACTTCCATATCGGCCGGTGCAAGGCCCCCTGCGTCGGGAATATCTCGAAAGAGGAGTACGGGCGCAATATCGAGGAAATTGTGCGCATCCTCAGCGGACGCGGCGGCGAGGTCATCCGCCATTACAAGACGCTTATGGCCGATGCGGCCGAAAATCTCCGCTTCGAGGAAGCCCAGGCCTACAAGGAAAAGCTTCGCACGCTGGAAAAACACTACGCGAAGAGCATCATCACCCAGGCGGCCGATGCCGATGCCGACGTCTTCTCCATCGTCTTCGACGGGGCCGAGGCCTTCGGCAACTTCCTGCGCATCCGCGGCGGCGCCATCGTCCAGAGCCTGAATCTGGGATTCCGCAGCCAGATTGAGGAGACGCAGGCCGCCATGCTATCGGCCTTCATCGGCGAGATTGAAGACAAGTTCGGAGAGCTCTCCAAGGAAGTGATCGTTCCCTTCCTTCCGGACGTTGAGATTCCCGGCATCACCTTCCGCATCCCCCAGCGGGGAGACAAACTGGCGCTGCTGGAACTCAGCGCCAAGAACGCCAAAGAGTTCCACTTCAACAGTCTCAAGCAGCGCGAGCACACGGATCCCGACGCGTTCCGCATGAGCGTGATGCAGGAACTGCAGAAGGCACTGGGCATGCCGGTCCTGCCCCGTCACATGGAATGTTTCGATAACTCCAACATACAAGGCACCAACCCGGTGGCTTCCTGCGTGGTCTTCCGTGACGCAGAGCCCTCCAAGAAGGATTACCGCCGTTTCAAGATCAAGACCGTCATCGGCGCCAACGACTTTGCTTCCATGAAGGAAGTCGTGAACCGCCGCTACTCCCGCATGCTGGCCGAGGATCCCGACGACCTGCCGCAGCTGATTGTTATTGACGGCGGCAAAGGGCAGCTGGAGTTCGCCTACCAGGCCCTCGCCGAACTGGGCATCCTGGAGAAAGTGACGGTAGTGGGCCTGGCCAAGCGGCTGGAAGAGGTGATCCGCGTGGGAGACCCCTATCCGCTGTTCATCGACCGCAACTCCCAGGCCTTGAAAGTGCTGCAGCGCATCCGCGACGAAGCCCACCGCTTCGGTATCACTTTCCACCGGGACCTCCGTTCCAAGGCGGCCATCCAGAGCGCCCTGAGGGAAATCAAGGGGGTGGGCGAAAAGACAGAGCAGCGACTCCTGATGCACTACGGCTCCGTGGCCCGCATAGCCGACGCCCCCCTGGAAGAACTCTCAGCACTGGTGGGGGCCACCTTGGCAGTTAGTATTCACGATTACCTTAATAATGACTGAAAAAAAATTTAACAAATGGTTCAGCGCCATCCTCATGACGCTGATGGTGGTGGCTATCGCCATCACGACAGGGTTCAAGCTGCAGGAACCCGGCGCGCGCACCGCGCTCATCCTCATTGCAGCGGCCGGCTCCGTTATGGGCGTCGCCTCCTCCGTACTCAGCGCCAACGGCCTCATCTGGACCTTCGTCTTCGGCCTGCTGGACATCGCCTGCTGCCTCATCGTGGACGCAGACAACGGCATCTGGGGAGACTTCTCCATGCACCTTTTCTACCTGCTTCCGATGAACATCATCGGCATTTATCAGTGGAGAAAGCGCGGTGCCGTGGGCACGAAGTCCGAGGTGAAGGCACGCCGGCTGAGCGGAAAGCAGCGCTGGCTTGTGCTGGGGGCCACGGTCATCGGCCTTGCAGCCGTTTACGGCATCCTCCTGGCCATCAAGTTCTGGACGGTGGATCCCACGGAGATCAACCGCACGCAGGTGTTTGCCGATGCCGCCCGCACCACCTTCAACATCGGCGGACAAGTGCTCATGGCCCTGGCCTTCTACGAGCAGTGGTACCTGTGGATCCTGGTGAACATCGCCTCCATCATCCTGTGGGGCAGCACCATGATGTCATCGGCCGCCTCCAGCTACACGGTGGTGATGTTCGTCAAATACTGCTTCTACCTGGTAAACTCCTTCAACGGTCTCCGTATCTGGTATAACCTGAGCAAGGAACAGTAGCAAAAAAGCCCTGGCAGAAGTTAACTGTCAGGGCTTATTGTATGTAGTAACGGATTATTCGGCCAGGGCAGCGGCTACTGCAGGGTCGAGCTTTTCGCCGCGGAGAGCGTCTCCACGGGCGATAATCTTGCCGTCCGCTCCGAAGAGAACCATGTGGGGAATACCCTGGATGCCATAGAGGGTTGCCGGCTCCTGATGGCCGTTGTTGATCTGGTTCCAGGTGATGCCGTAAACGGCAGCGGTATCAACGGTGTTCTTCCAGTCCATGCCGCGGCTTTCTTCCCAGACGGCAACGCTGAGAACATCGAACTTGTCGCCGTGATATTTCTCATAGACAGCCTTGACGTTGGGGAGCTCTGCCTTGCAGGGAGGGCACCAGGGAGACCAGAAGTCCACGAGAATCACTTTGCCTTTGCCCACAAAATCCGAAAGGCTCTTAGGCTCATAGATGAGATTGCCCTCGGCATCCTTGCCGGTGACATGCTGGACGGTGAAGTCCGTAAAGAGTTTACCGACGGCGGTGTTCAGGCCGGCCTGCACGTTGGTCTTCAGGGATTCCACGAAGGCGGAGTCGCGGCCCTCGAGGGGAGCGGTAAGTTTGTTCAGATAAGTGGACAGCTCTTCCGGTTCCAGGCCAGAATAGACCTCCTTGAGGGCAAGCACGCCCACGGCATTGTCCAGGTTCTTCTTCAGAACGGTTGTATTGTAATCCAGATAAGCCTTGTAGGCGCTGTCGGCAAATGCCTCGGAAGCCTCGGGGTCATCGGAAAGGGCGACAAGACGGGCACGGTAGTTATCGAAGAAAGTCTGGTTCCACTCGTTGAACTCATCAATCTTTTCTTCCACCGTTTTGGATTTGCAGGCTACCAGCATGGCAGCGGCGGCCATAAGGATCAAGATACTCTTTTTCATTTTGTTCGTGAATTATTCAATGACTCGCAAAGATACAAAAAGATTCCGTATTAACACGTTTATTAGAACATGTAACCGACATGCAGGCAAAGGAAACTGTTTGCGCTATCCCCATAAACATACGACAGCGTATATTTCACCCGCCGGGTGATCACGCCAATACGGGGCATAAAAGTAAAGGGGTACTTATTCCCGGTATCGGACATTACACCTTCATTGTACTTGAAGTCCTCCGTCCTCCTGCAATGTGCTATTCCAGCACCAGCACCGGCAAACAATGTGGTGGTAGGATTCAATGACCAATAGTAGTTTGACGTAAGCATGAGACGATAGGAGAAGAAAGAACTCCCCACACCGCTATTAGCTATCGTTTGCGCACTTTCCCGGCTAAACCCATCAGCCTGGGCATGTAAACCGAAAGACATCGGTATTCCCTGAGCATAATAGTTTCCTTCCAAATAACCGGACAAGCCCATTCTCGTGTAATCATAGAACATCTTGTTAAACGCACAGTTTGCCCCCACGCCAACTTCAATTCCCCACGTACGCTCCGGTTCAAACGAATACACCTTGGTAGAAAAAACCGATGAAACCATCAAAGTGAACAATAGAAGTAGTGATCTTCTCATAATAACAAATTTTGCATTCTATGTGATAGATAATAAAGGTACGCATATATCTTATTCATCACGTCAAAATTCGTTCAATTATTCATTTGTGTGCAGCGCCGCAGGCGGAAGTTGCCTCTGAGAGGCGTGTCCACCCCCGGACACGGGCAGGGGGAGAGGCCCGCCGGAGACAAGTTCTCGCGAAGCGAGGACGCAGGATACGGTGGGTATTCTAAGACTTTTGCAAGTCTTTTTTGAAAAAAGTGAAGAAAAGTATTCCCTTCGATTCAACGGAGTAGTTTGTGGATATTTATTGCGCTCATAGGGGCATCCCGCCCCTGGCCGCGCGG
>JAEEXZ010000057.1 GCA_016288055.1 Bacteroidales bacterium | reverse complement strand
ACGCTACTCAAGAACGGTGCGCCCGTATCGGCCGAGACGTATATCCGGGACCTCATCGAAGTCGGAGAACTCGAAGAACCTGAGAACGCCGAGGAATGGAAAGAAATTCTTGACGACGCCCGTTCCAGCATCTATCAGGAATACATCATCAAGGGAGACGAAGACATCACGCTCACCTTCGAACAGGACGGAAAATTCACCTCCGTGTATTACGACGAGGAGCCCGAGACACAGACATCCACGTATTCCATCCAGGGAGACAAACTTTTCATCGAGGCGCCCGACGACCCGTCCATCCTGATGCGTGTCAACATCGTAAAAATCACTGAAAGCGAACTGATTATCAGCACCGTAATGAAGGAGACCATCTGGGTCGAGGAATCCCTTATCCCGCTGGGTTACAGTACCCTCAATCAGATACGGTTCACCAAAAAATAGCTGAAATACTCCAGGCAGGAATCTCTCCACCACCTGGCGATGCGTTCGTTTTCTTCCAGCAGGGCCGCTACCTCTTCGTAGCGGTCCGCGCTCACGTACGGACGCATGCCGTCCCATGTCTTGCGGAAACCGCAGACCTGCCGGACTCCCTCGTCATAGCGGAAACAGAGCTCTTCCCATACCGTACGCCCGGTAGAGAGAGGATAGTCCCAGGGGAGATGATGGAACCATAGCAGCAGTTCCAGCGGGCAGGTATCCGGGTTCTCGAAGAGGGACGCGAGGGGTTCCTTGTACTGGGCCGTTGCGCCGGATCCGGTGGCGACGGTGCGGTCAAAGCCGATTCCGTCGGGCCCGGCCTTGTGATAGTAGGAGGGCATCCAATCCTCCCGCGCCCCTTCGATCTTACACCAGGGTTCCGGCCCGAAGTGGTGCTCCCATGCAAACAAGTGGTGCAGACCCAGCGGCATCATGTAATTCACGCACGCCTCCCGGGAGGCCAGCATGACGTCCGTCATGGGGCCGATGAACTCCCTCTCGAAGCGATCGCGGCTCATCAGGAAGGGTTTGGGGAAAGTGATGTGCAGCCATTCACGGGCTATCTGCTCCGCACTCAGCTGCGGGTCCCAGGCCAGACGGCCGAAGGCATACCAGTTGGCCTGGTTGAAGAGGTTGCCGCACCAATCGGCCCGCTGCCCGACGTTCGCGACGCCGGCTATCACGGACAGCGGCGCCCCGGCGGTAATATCGGCCACCGTGGTGCCCCGGGCGTCGGTTCCGGCATCCAGGCACTCTTTCCACAGCGGGGCAAGGAAAACCAGCGTCGATGCCTGCCCCAGGTACTCCATCGTGATCTGCAGTTCCGGAGCGACCGAAGTGGAGTCCATGGCGCCGAAAAGCGGGCTGAAGGGCTCGCGGGGCTGGAAATCAATGGGGCCGTTCTTGACCTGCAGGCACACGTTGGGACGGAAGGCTCCGTCAAAGGGGACGAACTCGTCATAGGCCTGCCGTGCACGGTCGGGGCCGCCGGCCGAATACACGAATGCGCGCCACATCACGATACCGCCGTGGGGCGCCAGGACATCGGCCAGCATATTCGCGCCATCGACATGCGTGCGCCCGTAGTCCTGCGGCCCCGGCTGCCCTTCGCTCGAGGCTTTCACGAGGAAGCCGCCGAAGTCCGGGATGAGGGCATATATCTCGTCCGCCTTGGACTGCCACCACGCGACGACGTCCGGATCCAGCGGGTCTGCGGTGGGAAGTCCTCCCAGGGCCGACGGTGAAGCGAAGTTCACCGACAGATAGACGCGGATGCCGTACGGGCGGAGGATATCGGCAATGGCGCTTACCCGTTCCAGACGGGAACGGTCCAGGATGGACGGCGCGGCGTTGACATTGTTGAGCACGATGCCGTTGATGCCCAGTTTCTCATTGAGCGCCCCGTACATGCGGATACAGTCCGACGGCAACTCCTCCTCCGTCCATCCCCAGATGGACGGTCCGGCGTAACCACGCTCGACGCTGTCGTCCAGGTTGTCCCAGTGATCGAGGATACGGTACGCGTAGGCCGGCTCTCCTTCCAGCGGAATGCCGGCGTGAAGCCAGAGGGAATCGGCGTCGCGCGTGCAGGCGCCGAAAAGAATAGTCAGGAAGATGCCCGCAAGGGCCGATAAGGATTTCATTATGTGGTGCAGGGTTTCTGCACAAAGATACATAAATCCGCCGATAATTGGAGTTCTGGCCGGAATTCCGTATCTTGCAAGGCATAAGCATTTGACCATGAAAGATTTCATTTATCACGCACCCACAGAGGTGGTTTTCGGAAAAGAGTCCGAGGAGCAGGTCGCCGGCCTAGTCCGCAAGTATGGAGGCCATACGGTCCTGGTTCACTACGGAGGCGGCAGCGCAAAACGCTCCGGCCTGCTGGACAAGATCTGCGGCCTGCTGGAGGAGGGAGGCTTGAAGACCGTCCTGCTGGGCGGAGTAGTCCCCAACCCGCGTCTGTCCAAGGTGCATGAAGGAATCGACCTGTGCCGCATGAAGAAGGTGGACTTCATCCTCTCCGTAGGCGGCGGCAGCGTCATCGACTCGGCCAAGGCCATTGCTTACGGCGTCCCCTACAAGGGAGACGTCTGGGACTTCTACCTGGGAAAGGCCGATGCCGTCGAATGCCTGCCCATGGGCTGCGTGCTCACCATCCCCGCAGCCGGCAGCGAGATGAGCGACGGCAGCGTCATCACCAACGAGGACGGCGGCGTCAAACTGGGTTACGGAACCCAGCTGTGCCGGCAGAAGTTCGCCATCATGAACCCGGAACGCAGCTTTACCCTTCCTCCTTACCAGACGGCCGCCGGCGTCACCGACATGATGATGCACACCATGGAGCGTTTCTTCTCCCCGGAAGACGACATGACCCTCACCGATGCCGTGGCCGAGGCAGTCCTTCGCACCATGAAGGCCTGCGTCTTCGATGTACTCAAAGACCCGGAAGACTACCGGGCACGCGCCCAGATCATGTGGGGCGGTTCCCTCGCCCACAACGACCTCACCGGCTGCGGACTCAGCGGAGACTGGGCCACACACCAGCTGGAGCATGAGCTCAGCGGCATGTTCGACGTCACGCACGGCGCCGGCCTCGCGGCCATCTGGCCCAGCTGGGCCCGTTACGTCCTGCAGCAGAACGTATCCCGCTTCGTCCGCTTCGCCGTCAACGTGATGGATGTCCCGAACGACTTTACCGACCCCGTGGGCACCGCCCTCAAGGGAATCGAAGCCATGGAGCGCTTCTATCACAGCATCGGCATGCCCATCAATATCCCGGAACTCATCGGCCGCGACATCACCGAGGCCGAGATTGCCGAAATGGTCCGCAAGTGCAGCCACAACTACACCGTCACCCAGGGCCGCTTCAAAGTGCTGCAGCCGGAGGACATGACGGCCATCTACCGGATGGCCGCCCGGCAGGCATAAATCGGCCCGCCCGTCGGGTGCACCGCGGCGTGCACCCGTGGATGCGCAAGTGCGTGAAGGAGAGCGAGTTGCGCACCAGACAGAGAGGACGAGCCGATGGGATGGGCCGATAAAAAAGTGGCCGGGAGGGGGTCCCGGCCACATTATTAGTAGTGAAGTATTTCAGAAGTTTAGGTTGTAAACTTATTCTACGAGCCACTGAAGGTACAAGAGGCTGATTTATAATTTGCGGTTTCGGCTGAGGTAATTGTAATCGTTTCGTTCCAGTTGGAGCCAGCCGAAGATTTATGCTGAATTGAACCTGAAGCTATACCGTTATTTATACTACCAAAATTTACATAGTAGTATTGCGAGTTATGAGTCAGTGAGCCTCCATGACATACAATTGTAATACTACAAACTTCAGCATGACTATCGAAATAATTGCTAGTTGGAGTAACACGACACCATCCATTGGCCTTCTGTATCTTCGCCGTAATGGTGGTAGTTCCATTCAAGTCATTGTGGTTTGCATCGCCCACAATCTTCCAGGAAATGGTGTACTCACCCGCATTGGTAGCTTGAGGAACACTAGTTCCATAAGAGCCACTTCCAAGCTTGTACTGCATGGTGCCGCCCGTAGCGCTACCTGCGCTGATAAGGGCCTGGGGCGACCCGTTGATATTGCTTTCGTTACCATTAAAGGTAAGGGTCTTTCCAGTCGGAGCTGAGTAAGAAGTAATGTTGGCCTTCTTAATCTCCTTGGAGGCCTTCATGACCTGGGAGATGTCTTTGATGTCGCCGTTACCGGTGACCTTGATCCAGATGTAGTAGGTGCCGGCATTGGTGGCGGTGTAGGTCGAACCCCAGGAACCACCGGTAGGGGTGGTGCTGCTGGTACTTACGTAGTACTGGATGGTGCAACCCGTATTGGAGGCATCCCTACCACCTGTCACGTCAGTATTGCCGATCTTAAGCTTCGCAGCATAGGCGAGCAGGGTCTGGGCGCTGCCGTTGTAAGTAAGGGTGCCGGATGCGGCGCTGGCATCAAGAGTAGCAGTGCCTTTGCTGACCTCGACCTTCACGGGCTCGGAGCTCACATCTGCATCCTCGTAGTCGTAGTTACCCGTCATCTTGGTCCATACATAGTAGGTACCGACGTGGGTCTGGGTGGGAATGCCGGTCATCCAGCCGTTCTCGGTGGCGGCAGGGGCGGCAGGAACAGTTCCCTCGGTCACTTCCTTCTTCACGAAGTAGGAGATGACGCACTTGTTGTCCTGGTAGTCCTTTTCACCGTCCAGGATCACTTCCTGGCCATTCACCATCCAATACACATGGGCGGAATCCACCAAGGCCTGGGACTTACCGTTGTAAGAGAGATTGGCTTTGGCCACGGGTGCCTTCACGAGGGCTTTACGCTTCATGTTAAGCGTACGGCGATAGTAAAGGCCATCCTCGAAGCTCACCTCAGGAACGATGAGCCGATACTCGAAACCGTCCTCACCCATACCTTCGAAGGTGATCTTCATGTTCTCGAAGTAAGGAATGCCCACATAGAGCTCATCCGTCGCGGCGGCAGGGGTTACCTGGATACCGAAGGGCGTTTCGGAACCCGGAAGGACACCATAGCCGAAGAAGGAAGTCACCTTCACGGGCTCCACGGGGTTCTTGCGGTTGGTGATGTCGAACTTCACGACGGCCTGCATCTTCTCGAAACTGGCGTGTTCGGTGGCGATGGTCTTGGCCTCGGGATCAATTGCGGTCACTTCCACCCGGGAAGTAGCGTAGTCACACTGTGCGGCAAGGCCTTCCAGCGTGCCGTCCTGTTCCTGATAGTCGGGAGCCAGGAATTGCAGCAGAAGGATATCGCCCTGGTTGAAATTACCGGCAACGGTGCCGGAGAAGGTGGTACTGGTACCATCGGCCTCGGCATACAGCCAACCCTCGATGTTCTCCTTCGCTGTCAGGTTGTAAACGCTGAGGCTGTCACCCTGTCTCCATTCGGAGCCAAGGGTCTCGCCCATGTCGGTAAGAGCCTTGGTGGCAACATTTTCAGCCTCAATCTTGAGGATAAAAGCATTGGGGCCCTGGGCCTCGGTGGCCTTTTCGGTCTCCTGCTTCTGGGCAGTCTGAGGTTTCAGACTGTCCGAAGCTTTAGAGCAACCAGCAAGGATGGCTCCCGCCAAAAGCAGGTATCCAAATAGATTATATGTTTTGATCGTTTTCATAGTATAAATCACAAATTAAGAAAAACTTATTTCCAAATCTGGCTACCGCCGTTTCCGTAGTCCTGGTTACCGGCGTCGATACCACCGCTGACATTGCCGTTACGGATGGTAAGCGTGTAGGTGTAATCCTTCCAGGAGGAGTGGGCTTCCACCACGACGGTGTAAGCAGCCTCGGCAATACCGGCGGGAACGTTCAGCTTGAGGGCATCGGGCGTGTTGCCGGAGACCAGCGACCAACCGGTGAACTCCTCGCTGCCGTCCACGGACACAAGCTTGAAGACAATATCGTTGAAGATATTCTTGATGGTCTCGTGGTACTTACCCTTGTTGCTCTGGGCGTAACCGTTCTTGTAGATATAGTTGCCGTTGATGTCAACCATGTTCAGAGGCAGTACACCTGCGGAGCCGGCATTGATGACGGCATTGCCGGTGAGCACCTGTCTGTCGGGCTCGGCGATGGGGTTGAACTTGCGCACGAACACGGAGTCAACCTTCTTGTCGGAGTAGTTCACGTACATGTGTTCACTGCCAGGCACATAGAATCTGATGTCTGCAGACTTGACGTACAGAGCACTCTTGACAGCCACGCTGTCCACCTGTCCATAGTACTTCACATTGGAGAGGAAGCTGCCCTTGTCGTCGATAGACACGCCCACGTGCGCGGGTTCGTTGGCAAGCCTGAACTCAGGGACAAGGCCCTTGTCGGCGAAGTTCACAGGGCTGATACCGCCTTCACCGTTGGTACCGGTTACAATCTGGATGTTACTGTTAATGATGAGGTCGAGCTCGGTGTTTGCACGGGTGATGTAGTCCGGGTTGTACCACACGGTGCTGGGCGAGATATTGAAGTAGTAGTTGCCTTCGTTCTCCAGCGCACCGTAAGTGGTGAACATGTAAGTGGCGGCCGGTTTGGCCAGGATGGGCCAGTTGACGTTCACGACCTGGCCGATGTAGCTGTAGAAGGAGTAGGTGACGAACTTGGCAGTGTCAGGTGCCGCCAGGTAATTGCCTTCCCCGTCGTAGTTCTGGGACAGGTCACGGAGAGCCTCGGAGGTCAGGTGCTTGGAAGCATCGTACGGTGCGCCGAGCAGCAGGTCATTGGACTGCAGATAGAAGCTGCCGCCCTGGGTATTGTTGGTAAATACCTTGCCGAAGCGGGCTGCATTCTCGTTACTCACATTGTTCCAGACAACGTTAACGTCGTTGAACTCGCTGTCCTCGGCCAGGCCGAAGGCGTTCTTCTGGGTGTACTTGTCGGCGGAGAAGATCTTCTGAGCCACATACTTGCCGTACACGTCGGAAGCCAGGTTGGCAGACTTGATGAGGTAGCGTTCCTGGGAACCGGACACGTATCTGCCGCCTTCGGTCAGGGACTCGCCGCCCAGCAGGGTGACATCGAAGGGCTCCAGCACGAGGTCGATGGGAGTACGGTCACGGTCGGTGGCGTTGATGGTAACCAGGGCGTTGGACACCTTGGAGAAAGGAAGCACGTAGCTGCCGGCGAGGTCATAAGTGGCCTTGCAGACCTTGCTCTCGGCATCCAGAATACCCCAGGAAGAGATAGCAGCGCTCTTAAGGACGATGGTATTGTCCTCAGGGTCGGTATTGGGAGTCATGACAGTGTAGTCGTAAACGGCCAGCTGATCGGGCTTCACGGCGTTGGTACCCTTGGTGAAAGCCTTGCCGTAGAAGTCGGAAGCGACAATACCGTAAGCCTTGTCGGAGCCGTCGAGGGCCACCTTCATGGTGTCTCTGACCAGAACGGGGACGGACAGCAGATTATTGTGTTCCCAGTTGGTCTTGAAAATGCCGATGTTCTCATGGTCGGCCAGTTTGTCAATCTCGTAGGTCCACTTCATGTCGTGGGTGATCTCGAAGTTGAGTTTGTTGGCCTTGCCGAGAGTGATGACAGCGCTCATATCCAGGATACCGCCGAAACCGTCGGCATAGGCATAGTTGAGCTTCTTGCTGTGAACGTCGGACGTGCCGATGAGATGCTCCTTGACGAGCTTGAGGGCCTTGGTGGAGTCGATGTTCACGGTAGCGAACTCGGCGTTGGCCAGGTCTGCGTGCTTGAGGAATTCACACTTGTCATCAGAAGCGGTGGTAGTGATCTCCAGGGAGGAAGCGGGCATATTGTAACCCAGTTCCCGCAGCTGATCGTAGGTGTAATGAGGAATTACGGCAGGTACGCCGATAAGAGGCTTCACGGGAGTAATCTTGGCCGCAAGGAAGCAGCCCTTATAAGGAGTACGGAGAGTAGAGTCAATGTACTGGATCTCGTTGGTGTACTCATTGGTAGTCTTGGTGTAGGCCACGACATTCTTGGTCTCCACCTCGGCGTCTTCCTTATGAATGTAAAGATTGCTCATATCCACAGTGATGGTAGGGCTGGGGATATTGACGGTACCAGTGTACTCGGAAGCCACGTGGATGCCCTTGGATTCGTCGGCGACGACCAGGGAAATGGCATAGTTGTCGATAACGGGTTCGCCGCCCTCAATGCGGGCCTCGAAGTTCTCATGGTAGAGTTTGAAGGCAATCTTACCGGTTTCGGCGTCGCCTTCGGCTTCCTTGATGGTAAGCTTGGGTTCAAGGGGCATGGGGGCACGGGTCTTCAGACCGTCTTCAATGACGAAGGTGAACACCTCGGAGGCATGCTCGGCCAGGCTGGGAGCCAGGGAGTCGGGAGAGACCTTGTAAACCACCTCGAAGAAGTTCTCGGGGTCGTTGTAGGCAATGGCTACGGAATGAGCCTCGGTGCTCTCGGTGAGCTTGGAGAACGGAATACCGAACTTGAGGTCGGTGTACTGAGGGACAAATACCAGGGACTGCACGCGAGCCTTCAGGGTAGCGATTTCAGCCTCCAGGGCGGAGAGCTTTTCCTGAATCTTTTCATTGAGCAGGGCAATGGCCTCGTCGAAGTCGATATCGGCGCCGCTCAACAGGTCGATCTGAGCCTGCAGGGCATTACGGATACCTTCCACATAGGCCTGAAGGGTGATGTAACCGGGGTTTCCGTCAGATTTGAGGATAGCCAGTTCCTTTTCCAGGATGTCAACGATGCCGCTGAGCTTGCCCAGGTCTTCGTCGAGGTCGGACAGATGCGTGTTGACGCCATTCTTCCAGCTGTTGAAGCTGGCGACGAAACTATTGTAGGTAGCCTTGTTCAGCTTGGTGTCGGCGAGACCGTCGCAAATGGCCTGGAGGGAAGCGATATTGTCAGCCGTGGCATTCTCGAAAGCTTCCAGGTCGGCCTGGATTTCTGCGATGTTGTCTTCGCAGGTAGCGATACGGCCCTTCAGGGCAGGGATGGTCTCGTTGTTGAGCTTGTCGATAGCAGCCTTGTTGGCCTTGATACGGGTATCGAGGTCCTGGATGTTGGCGCCGATAGCGGCGTCCAGGGCAGCGATACGGGTGTCGAGAGCGGTTTCCAGATCACTCTTATAATTCTCCACGCGCGTGGAAAGAACCTGGAGTGCCAGCGACTGGGCGTCATCGATTTCCTTCTGGTCAGCGATGAGATCAGCAAGAGCATTCTGGAAAGCAGTGACGGCCTGCTGGAAAGCTTCTTCGCTCACCTTGGATGCGAGAGCGGTTTCCAGATCGCCGTAAGCGTTAGTAAGAGCGAGGTGCAGTGCCTCATCTTCGGCTACGAGAGCTTCGAGCTTGGGGGCGACCTCATCTTCGTAGTTTTCCAATGCAGCCCTCATAGCCGTGATCTGCTGCTGCAGAGAGGCCTGAGTGGCATTGATCTTTTCCTCGATTTTGTCGATGTCGGCCTTAAGATCCGAAGTACAGGATACGGCGGCCAGCGATGCGGCAATGATTGCCAGCAGCGCAAGTTTGCAGAGGTTTTTCATAGTTAGTGTTTAAAAATAATTTTGGTTAGTAAGTTCTCATGCGTTGGTCAAGTAAAGTGTCGAAGGCAAAAGTAGCGTAAAAAATAGTAAAAAATTACCCCGTGCGGTCAAACTTTGGTCCGACGGACCAAAAATTTACTGGAACAAAAAATGAAACACGGGGCGATTTTGCAACATTCAATGCTTCTTGATCACCTCCACCGCTGACGGGATTATCTTCCGCAAAAACGGTCAAAAGTTTAATCATAGTCCTTTTCATAACGTAGCTTGTTTAGGCCTGTTGCGAAATACGGAAAACGGCAGGATTCACGCCGTATCGCTTTCTGAACTGAATGCGGAAGTTGGGTAGCGACAGACCCACGGTTTCCGCAATATCCGTAATGGACATTTCCGGTCTTTCCTTCATCATCGACACGGCTTCCTGCAGCCGGATAGAGTTGATGTAGGCCGGGAATCCCTGACCCGAGGCATAGACATTGAGTATCTCGTTCAAATGCTGCCGACGCAGACCATAGCGCCTCATGATATCACGGCGCTGCAGGGAGGAGTCGGCATACAGGCGCTCCCTTCGTATGGTGGCGTCGATGAGCCGGAACAACTCCTCATCGGAAAGGACGATATGGTTCTGTGCCTTATGCATGGTGCAAATATACAGGGCAAAAAATAATTTTACGATTTTTGACGGTCAATATTTGGTTCGCGGACCGAATTTAACCGTGTTTCAAAAAAAAGAGCCCGGAACTTTCCGTCCCGGGCCCCTGTTTCAAAAAGAAAAAAATCACACCAGCGAAAGCGCCACTTCCATCATGTTGGTAAAAGTGGTTTTCCGCTGCTCGGCGGTAGTGGCTTCACCGGTCAGGATGTGGTCGCTGACGGTAAGGATGCCCAGGGCTTTGTTGCCGCTGCGGGCTGCGTTCATGTACAGGGCGGCCACTTCCATCTCGACGGCCAGCACGCCCATGTTGATCCATCCCCGCGTGTTGGGGTTCTCGCGGTAGAAAAGGTCGGAGGAAACCACGTTGCCCACCTTATAATTATAATGCAGGTTCTCGCAGGTCTCCGCCGCCTTGCACAGAAGGGCAAAGTCGCCGATAGGAGCGAACATTCCGTCCAGGTTGTACTGGTCTGCGTAGTTGGAATCCGTGCAGGCGCCCTGTGCCAGCACCAGGTCTCCGATGTGCAGGTCATTGCTGATGGAACCGGCGCTGCCCACGCGGATAATGGTCTTGACGCCGTAGAAATTATAAAGCTCGTAGGTATAAAGGCCGATGGAAGGCATACCCATGCCGTGTCCCATCATGCTGACGCGCTTTCCCTTATAGGTGCCGGTGTAACCCAGCATTCCGCGCACCTCGTTGAAACAAACGGGATTCTCCAGGTATTTCTCTGCCATGAACTTTACACGCAGCGGATCCCCTGCCATGATGACTGTCTCGGCGATTTCGCCAAATTTTGCTCCGATATGCGGAGTGGGAGTATGAATTTCACTCATAGTAAGTCTGATTTGGTTAAAATTTTTACAAATATAGCATTTCCTTTTCAATTATTTAAAATTTCGTAAAGTGAGTACATTCTTGCGCATATTGCAACAAAATAGGCTCGGTTCGTGTCTATTTTTGCTACTGCTAACCACGAACACACTATTTTATCCTTAAACCATAACCTTTATGAAACTCCAAAAACTGTTGCTTTTCCTTCTTGCAGGATTTGCCGCACTGAGCCTCAATGCGCAGAACCTGACCGTGAAGGGAAAGGTCGTTGACGGCGCCAGCGGGGATCCGATCCCGTACGCCACAATCGTAGTGAAAGGCATGAGCACGTGGACCACCACGGACCTCGACGGCTTTTATTCCATCCAGGCTCCGGCCAATGCCACCCTTTCCGTTGACTGCCTGGGTTATGTCTCCACGGAAACGGCCGT
>JAEEXZ010000056.1 GCA_016288055.1 Bacteroidales bacterium | reverse complement strand
GCTCAGGACGGCATCCTGGGTTACAACAAAATTGAACCCATGAACGCCAAGTTCCGCCGCTATACTTTCCGCATCAACAGCGATAACGTGGTGATCAAGCGTAACAATCTGGAGATCCTCAAGGTGGGCGAAACCCTCAACTTCAGCTACGGCCAGAACAGCGGTATCGCCGAGGGTGACATCTACTACAGCTCCCTGCACGATGCCATCGGCGCCAACCCGCTGCTGCCCGTGTACGCCACCGATGCCAACGGCAACATCACCGGCTTCTACGACGAGGCCGCCCGCGACGCCGAAGGCTGGACCTTCTTCAACGACGCCAAGCACCCGATCGGCCTGGACTACTACCGCCGCGGCCTGAACCTGAACAAGACCTACTCCCTGCACGCCAGCGCTTACGCCGAGCTGCAGCCCCTCAAGGACCTCAGGATCAAGAGCCAGTTCGGTTACCGTCTCTCCGGTTCCTCCGACCGCAGCTACGAGATGGTCTACCATCTGAACACTTCCCAGTACAGCGACGATGACAAGGTGAGCCAGAGCATGAAACTGGCCCAGCGCATCACCTGGGAAAACACCGCTTCCTACCACTTTGACATCAACGCCAACCACATCTTTGACGCCGTTATCGGCCAGTCCATCGAAATGTGGGGCATGGGCGAGAAAGTGAGCGCCGGCGGCTGGAAGAGCATCTTCCCCAACAACTTCGAAAACGCCTGGGTGGACAACGCAAGACCGGCCCTCATGAGCCAGATGAGTATCGGCGGCGCTCCCGCCTCCGAGGGCAGACTGGCTTCCTTCTTCGGCCGTGTAAACTATGCCTACAAAGACACCTACCTGTTCTCCGCTACGCTCCGCGCCGACGGTTCCACCAACTTCGGTCCTCACCACAAGATGGGTTACTTCCCTTCCTTCTCGGCCGGTTGGATCCTCTCCAACGAGAAATTCATGGAGAACACCAAGGATTGGCTGAGCTTCCTGAAAGTGCGTGCCAGCTGGGGTCAGAACGGCAATGCCAGCATCTCCCCGTTCCAGTATCTGACGACCATCAAGATGTCCAGCAGCGCAGGCTACTACTTCGCCAATAAGGGTTCCATGGCTACCGGTGCCGTCCCCGGCACGCTGGCCAACCCCGACGTGAGCTGGGAGACTTCCGAGCAGACCAACTTCGGTATCGACGCCCGCTTCCTGAATTCCAGCCTGGGTGTGACCGTCGACGGTTACATCAAGAACACCAAGGACTGGCTGGTTGACGCTCCCATCGCCGCCGTGTACGGCTTCGGCGCCCCTTATATCAACGACGGCGACGTGCGCAACAGCGGTATCGAGTTCACCATTGACTATGGGAAGTACACCGGCGCATTCACCTATGGCGTAAAACTCAACGGTTCCTTCAACAAGAACAAAGTAACCCGTATCGGCAACTCCGAGGGTATTATCCACGGCGAGGACGACGTCCTTAGCCAGGGTACCTCCGAGATGTACCGCGCCCAGGTGGGTTATCCTATCGGCTACTTCTACGGCTACAAGACCGCCGGCGTGTTCCAGAACCAGGCCCAGATCGACGCTACCGCCGCCAAGTATGACGACGCCAAGCCCGGCGACCTCATCTGGGTGGATACCAACAAAGACGGCATGATTACCGACGAGGACCGCACCATGATCGGCGACCCGCACCCGGACTTCAACGCAGGCATCAACCTGTGGATGGCCTGGAAGGGCTTCGACCTGAACATCACCGGCTACGGTGCCTTCGGCCATCAGATTGCCCGTTCCTACCGTTCCTTCTTCGACCGTCCCACCGACAGCTACACCCGTGAGTTCTTTGGCTGCTGGAATGGGGAAGGTACCTCCAACCGCCTGCCCATGTGGACCACCTGCGCAGACCGCAACTGGTCCAACATCTCCGACATCTACATTGAGAACGGCGACTTCTTCCGCATCTCCAACGTTACGCTGGGTTACGACTTCAGCCGTCTGATCAAGGGCAACTGGCTCAGCAAGGCCCGCCTGTATGTATCGGCCCAGAACCTCTTCACCTTCACCAAATACTCCGGCATGGATCCCGAGATTGGTTATGGTTTCGACGAAGACTGGGTGTCCGGTATCGACCTGGGTTACTATCCCAGCGCCCGTACCTTCCTTGTGGGTGTCAACATTCAATTCTAGTGCATCATGAAAAAGATTCTCAAATATACTTCTGCTCTGGTCCTGGCATCCCTCGTTTTCGCCGGTTGCGAAAAGTTCCTGACGATCGAAAGCCATACGGAGAGCAATACCAGTAACTATCCTGCATCCGAGCAGGATGCCATGCAGCTGGTGACGGGCATCTATGCCGCCCTGAACCAGGCTTCCTACGAGCCCAGCGCCCATTCCTTCATCGCCAACATGACCATGTCGGACGAGTGCTTCGGCGGTGGCGGCCAGGACGACTATGAGATCCAGGCCTACGACCATCTCCTCTATTTCGAGCCCAACGCCCAGCTGGATTTCTGGGAGCCCTACTATGCCGGTATCACCCGCGCCAACCTGGCCATCGCCAACCTGGACAAGGTGCAGGACGAAGAGCTGCGTAACCAGCTCATGGGTGAAGCCTGGTTCCTGCGCTCCTACTTCCTCTTCGACCTCACCCAGCAGTTCGGCGAGATTCCGCTGGTGAACACCATCCCCAACTCCGTGGCCGAAGCTTCCGTGTATCCTGCCACCGGTACCATCCCGCAGATCTACGGCAACATCACCGCCGGCCTCAAGAAGGCCATCGAGATCATGCCTTCCAAGAAGTGGAACGAGTGCGTCTCCGGCCTGCGCCACGTGACCAAGTGGGACGCCGAGGCCCTGCTGGCCCGCGTTTACCTGTTCTACACCGGCTTCTACAGCGACAAGAACGGCGAGAACATCACCACCCTGCCCATGGTGGACCTGGAGAACTTTGAAGTGATCAACGAGACCATCGGCAAGGACTATGTGGTTTCCAAGCTGGAAGACTGCATCGCCAACAGCGGTCACGCCCTGGCCAGCGACTTCCGCCTCCAGTGGCCTTACATGAACATCGCCACCAAGCCGCAGTACAACTATGCCAAGGACATCCCCGGCAACTGGCTCACCGACGACGTGAACCCCGAGCAGATGTTCGGCGTGAGCTACTCCAACGTGGCCGAATCTTCCCGCA
Source organism: Bacteroidales bacterium (assembly GCA_016288055.1). GTDB lineage: Bacteria > Bacteroidota > Bacteroidia > Bacteroidales > UBA932 > Cryptobacteroides. The sequence continues at coordinate 9,617 of JAEEXZ010000056.1, read as the reverse complement.
ACCGCAACAAGTTCGCCCAGTACCTGGGTGTGCGCAAGCGCTCCAACTATGACGTGAACGCCTTCCCCTTCAGCCGTGGTTACGGCATGGCTACCGTGAACCCGTACGTATGGGATCAGTGGGAGATCGAAGAGCCCGGCGACATCCGCAAGGCCGCTTCCATCTACAGCGTGAACGAAGAAATGGCCGATCCTTCCAAGTACTCCTGGGGCAACGACAACCAGATGGAAGAATCCGGTTACTGGCAGAAGAAGTACCAGGCCTATGGCTTCATGCAGGGCTCCAGCTTCTTCTATGAGTTCTCCTCCATTCCCGAGTACGGCGGCGCCGGCAGCGACCTGGGCCGTGGCCACTCCATGCAGACCCTGCAGGTAATCCGTTTCGCCGATGTACTGCTGATGCACTCCGAGCTCACCAACGGCAAGGTCATCCTGGATGGCAAGAGCGGCATGAACGCCGTCCGCGCCCGTGTAGGTCTGGCCGATAAAGCCTACAGCATCGAGGCTCTGCGCATGGAACGCAAGCACGAACTGGCCTTCGAAGGCATCCGCTGGAACGATATGCGCCGCTATGGCAAGGCCTATTGCCTGGCAGCCCTGAAGACTCAGCTGAACCAGCCTATACGCAATGCCGGTGGTGCCTGGATCGTGATGAAGGACCAGGGCGCCGGTTACGAGGCCCGTTACAACGCCACTTGGGGCTTCCGCCCGTTCCCGGCTTCCGAGATAAGCCTCTCGAACGGCGTCCTCAAGCAGAACGCAGGATGGACCGATTCGTCAGCCCAATATACCAACTGGAAATAGTCCTTATAAGTGTATGTGGAGAGCCGGCCTCGAAAGGGCCGGCTCTTATTTTATTGGAGTATTTTCACGGAAAGCGGACCGGCCCCCTGGAGAAGGAACTGGGACAGGCCGTTGAAGGAGGACAGGGTAAAAATCCGGGCCGATGAGTCGGCCGGGCGCTCCGCAGCCCGGAAAGCGGGGTCTCCGTTTCCGCCGCCCAGGATGCGGGCCTCCCCGTCAACGGTAATCTGCAGCGGGACGCAGGCGGTGGGAACAAAGCGTCCTTTGCCATCCAACACCTTTACGTTGCAGACGGTGAGGTTGCCGATGGTCTCGGACTCCACAGCAAGCCGCGCGGCAGGGCCCGCAGTCTCTACCACTTCGGTCATTACGCATCGGCCACCCTTGTAGCCCTTCGCGACCACCTTTCCGGGCCGATAGACGGCATTCCATTCCAGGTGCCCGCCGCGGGGCATCTTCTTGCGTCCCAGGGATTTCCCGTTCACGCTGAGGGCCACTTCGTCGCAGTTGCCATACACCCAGATGCTCACTTTTTCCCCCTCATGCCCTTCCAGATTCCAGTGCGGAAGGATGTGCAGGACGGGTTCCTGCGTCCACCAGGCCTTGAGGTACCAGGCCTCGTCCTTGGGAAAGCCGCAGTAGTCAAGAATGCCGAACTCGCTGCCGGTCGCGGGGAATTCCAGCGGATTGGGTTCTCCGCGATAGTCGAAGCCCGTCCAGAAGAACAGGCCGCCCAGCCAGGGACGGGCGTCATAGAACTGCCAGCCCCGCTCGATGCGGTTAAGCTTTCCGTCCCGGTCCGGTTCCCGGTTGAGCGCTGGCATGCGGCCGGGTTCGGGGTAATAGACGCCGCGTGTCCCGCAGCCGGTGGTTTCTTCCGTCCCCACCGCACTGCGCAGCGGATAGTTCGCCCGGTGCTCATCGATGGGGTTCTGCATCATATAGTTGTAGCCCGCCACATCGGCCGGGACAACTATGTTGGGACCCGAGCTGGTGGCCACGCACATCGGCCGCGAAGGATCCAGCCTGTGGCAGTATTCGCGCATGGACTCGGCGAGCTTCCGGCCCTTGTCGTTCCACTCCAGCGCCCATTCTTCGTTGCCCACGCTCCACAGGATGATGCAGGGATGGTTGCGGTCCCTTTCTATCATCCGACGCAGCAGGCGCACGTGTTCCTCATTGATACCCATGAGGCGGTTCTCCTCCAGCACCAGGATACCCAGGCTGTCGCAGGCGTCCAGCATTTCGGGTGTCATGGGGTTGTGGCTGGAGCGATAAGCGTTCACACCCAGCTTCTTCAGCTGCATGAGCCGGTACACCTGCAGCTCGTCCGGAATGGCAGAGCCCACGCCGGGATGGTCCTGGTGCATGTTCACGCCCTTCAGTTCCACACGTTCGCCGTTGAGGAGGAACCCCCGGTCGGGATCGAAGCGGGCATCCCGGATACCCACTTTCGTCTCACTGGTATCCACCACCTCGCCCTCACAGAGGACCTCTGTCGTAAGCGTGTACAGATACGGATGCTCCGGACTCCACAGAAGGGGCTCGTCAACGGCCATCGCCGCGGTGCTCGTGCCCTCCTCCTTCGCCTTCAGCGACCGGGCGTCCGTCGTGCAGGCGGCCACCTTCTGCCCGTCAGGGCCCGTAAGCGTGAACCTGAGCGCGTAAGAGGCAGGCAGGGCGGAGGCGTTCCGGACCTTTGTCTCCACGGTTACATCGGCCTTCCCGCGCAGCTGCGTATGCACGAAGGTGCCGAAGGGAGCCACGTGCACCGGATGGGCCTTTTCCAGCCATACGTGCCGATAGATACCCGCCCCCTCGTAGAACCAGCCCTCTTCGACGGATGCGTCGGCCCGTACCGTAAGGAGGTTCTCTCCGCCGTAGTTGAGGTATTCGGAGAGGTCGTAAACTTGCGTGGCGTAACCGCTGGGCTCGTGGCCCAGGTAGAAACCGTTCACCCAGACACGGGCGTCGCGGAAGATTCCGTCGAAACGCACCCAGATGTGCTTGCCTTCGTCGGCGGCGGGAATGGTGAATGTCTTCCGGTACCAGCCCACGCTGGTCTCGGGATACCGGTAGCCGACGGTCTTGTAACCGTGGCTGTGGCTGGCTTCACGGGCAAAGGGGAGGTCCACCACCCAGTCGTGGGGAAGGTCCACCTTCTTCCATCCCTCCGCCTTGAACTGCGGGCTGTAAGGGCCTGCATTATGGATGGAGCCCGCTTTGGTGAGATAGGTGAAATACTCTGTCCCGCAGCCGAAGTCCCGTTCCTGGGACGACGCATTTCCGAAAGCGAATTCCCAGCCCGCGTCCAGGCGGACTTTCTCATGGGCGGTGACGGAAGCGGCGACAAGGAGAAGCAGAAGGCCGATGTGTTTCATGACTAAAGTGGTTTGGTTCCCAAAGATATAATATTTTTGGCTATCTTTGTTTTATGAACAAAGACTTCTTGCGCGCCTATCTGGCAGCCATGCTCACCGTGATGCTGTGGGCCATGTCATATATCTGGTCGGACCGTCTGCTGGAGCTGGCAATCCCCGTGGAATTCTTCGTATCGGTGCGCCTGTGCATCGCCGGCATCCTGCTGTTCGCCCTGAACAGCTTTCTGGGGCAGGACATGCGCATGCGCCGGCAGGATGTCTTCAAATTCGTCATCCTGTCCCTCTGCATGCCCTTCGTGTACTTTGTAGCCGAGACCTACGGCCTCCAGTTCACGGAATCCCCCACCATCACCTCGCTCATCGTGGCCACCAACCCGCTGTTCGCCATGGCGGTGGGCCTTCTGATTTTCAAGGAGAACTTCACCCGGATCAATATCCTGGGCGTGGTCATCACGCTGGCCGGCCTGTGGCGCGTCACCTTCAGCCGCACCGAGACGGGGCCGATGTTCTGGGTCGGGATCGGCATCCTGTTCATCGCCGTCATCTCGGAAGTGAGCCAGATTTCCGTGACCAAACATCTGTCGGCCCGTTATACTCCTTCCGTGATTGTAATGTACCAGTTCCTGTTCGGCGCCGTGTTATTTATGCCGCTGTTCTTCACCAAGGGACTGCATGGCTTCGACGCCGCCCGCTACCTGAGCTGGGAATCCCTGTATCCCATCATAGCGCTGGCGCTGTTCTGTTCGGCCACGGCCTTCACCAGCTGGGCCTACGCCATCCGCAAACTGGGCGTGGCGCACACCAGCGTATTCCTCGCGGTGGTTCCCCTGGTTACGGCCGTACTGTCCTTCCTCTTCGGGGAAGAACGGTTGAGCGCCCTCCAGTGGGCCGGACTTGCCGTAGCGATGGTGGGAATCTACCTTACCCAGCTGCCGCCGAAGAAACCTACTTGCAAAGCATAATATCCAGGATCATCCGGTCCGTAGCCATCATGCCGGAACTGCCGATGGCGCCTATGTTGCGGATGGTCTTTTCCACGTCGTCCTCGATGATGCCGTCGGTGGAAGGGATGCAGGTCCCGCGAAGAGCCAGTACGGCCGACTGTACGGCGCACGATACGCCGGACGCCACTTTCATGGCGCAGCCCACCTTGGCCCCGTCACAGACCATGCCGGTGATATTGCCGGCCATGTTCTTGATGGCGTAGCACACCTGGTCATAGCTGCCGCCCTGCAGGTACACGATTCCGCAGGCACTGCCCGTAGAAGCCACCACACAGCCGCACAGGGCGCTCAGTTTCCCGAGATAATGCTTGATATGGATGGCTACCAGATTGCTCAGGATCAGGGCCCGGGCCAGTTTCTCGTCGTCCACCTTATACTTCATCGCATAGGCGATGACGGGCATGCTCACGGTAATCCCCTGATTGCCGCTGCCGCTGTTGCTCATGGCCGGCAGGGTGCAACCCGCCATACGGGCATCCGACGCGGCGGCCGTCAGGCCCATGGCGTAGCTCATGAAATCGTCGCCGAATACTTCCCGCTGGTTCTCGCGGATGGCTTTTCCCACCTGGAGGCCGTAGTCTCCCAGGAGGCCTTCCATGGCCAGGGCGTAGTTGTACTTGCGGTCTTCCAGGATGAAGGCGATGTCCTCATAGGGAGCCTTGCAGGAGAAGTCGTAGATAGCTTTTACATTGAGGTCGTACGCGACACCCCCCTGTTCCTTGACGGCGGCGGCGCTTTCCGAGCTCATGAGGATTTTGTCGGCGAAGCTGGTTTCCACGATACGGTCGTGGTCGTCTTCGATGACGGCGTAGGCGTGAGGATCCACCTCCGCGCTCGCCACGGCTTTTCCGTTTACCGTTACCGTCGCCTTCACATAAAGGAGATGTTCGGTCTGGGCTACCTGGATATGCACCCGTCCATCGGCCACCAGCTGCTTGGCGCGGCTCACCGCTTCCGGCGTAAGCCCTCCCAGGACCTCCAGTCCCCGGGCCGATTCCCCGCACACGGCGCCCAGCGCCGCCGCCACGGGCAGGCCGACCATCCCTGTTCCAGGGATGCCCACGCCCATGCCGTTCTTGAGGATATTGCCGCTCACGGCGATGTCCAGGCGAAAATCCGCGCAGAGGCGCCAGTCCCCTTTACAGGGGCAATTTTCGGAAATGATTTCCACGGCTTTGGCCACGGCAAGCGCCACGGCGATAGGCTCGGTACACCCCAGCGCCGGCTTTACTTCCTGCCGGATGAGGGAAATGATGTCTGCCTCTTTCATCGGATGACGGTTGCGAATTCTTCCATGGACTGACGTTTCCCGTGATTGGGGCTGATGGTGATGAGACCGGGCGTCCCCACCGGGAAGAGGGCAACAACCTCGTAACCGTCCGTTTCAGGGAAACATTCTTTCACCTTGGCCGGGTCGAAGGAGCCTACCCACACATTCCCCAGCCCCAGGGCCGACGCCGCCAGCATGATGTGCGTTCCCACGATTGCGGCATCCACCTCGGCGCCGTTCTTGCCGTCATACTTGCGCACCCAGGCGCGCTCCGGCTTGCAGCCCACCATAAACACGGCGGGGGCGCCGTAGGTGTAGGGCGTAGCTTCCTTCAGTTTTGACAGGGCTTCGGGCTGTGTAACGGCCCACACGTGCACCGGCTGCTTGTTGGCGGCCGTCGGTGCCACACGCGCGGCCTCCAGGATCTGTGCCACCTGCTCTTCCGTCAGGGGCGTATCCTTGAACGTGCGGCAGGAATAGCGTTCTTTCGCCAGGGTAAGAAAATAGGATTCGGGAATCTGTACCCGTTTTTTTCCGAATAGTTTGAATGCCATATCGTATTCTCGTTGTTTTCTCCCCGAAAGTTAGCTCTTTTTCGGTGGATATCCAACAAAAAACCCTCCCCTGGAAAGGGAGGGATGGAAGTGGCCCCAGCAGGGTTTGAACCTGCGACCCACGGATTATGAGTCCGCTGCTCTAACCGCTGAGCTATGGGGCCAATAAAGCAGCCTGAAACCAGGCTGCTTTACGAGAATTCAGGGTTCTACACTCAGACCTTGATTTCGACCTCGACACCGGAGGGAAGCTCCAGCTTCATGAGGGCGTCAACGGTCTTAGCGTTGGACTCGTCGATGTCGATCAGACGAACATAGGAGTCCAGCTCGAACTGCTCGCGGCTCTTCTTGTTGACGAAGGTGGAGCGGTTCACCGTGAAGATCTTCTTATTGGTGGGAAGCGGAATAGGACCCACAACCTTTGCACCCGTAGCCTTCACAGTCTCAACGATCTTGGCAGCGGACTTGTCCACCAGCATATGATCGAAGGATTTCAGCTTGATTCTGATTTTCTGGCTCATATCAATTACTTTTTTTACTTTGCTAAATTTTACTCGTCATCGCTGGCGTGGTAACCGCTCTTCTCGATGATGTCCTTGGCCAGGGCGGCCGGAACCTCGGAGTAGTGGTCAAAGCTCATGGTGCTGGTAGCACGTCCGGAGGACAGGGTACGGAGCACGGTGACATAACCAAACTGTTCGGAGAGCGGAACGAAAGCCTTTACGATACGTGCGCCGTTGGCGGTGGAGTCCATAGCGACAATCTGTCCGCGGCGACGGTTGAGGTCACCGACGATGTCACCCATGTAGTCTTCCGGAGTAACAACCTCCAGGTTCATGATAGGCTCCATGAGCACGGGATGACACTTGGGGCAGGCGTGGCGGAAAGCCATACGGGCGCACAGCTCGAAGGAGAGCTGGTCGGAGTCTACCGGGTGGTAGCTTCCGTCGATGACTTCCACCTTCAGGGAAGGCACCTCGTAACCGGCGAGCACGCCGTTGGCCATCGCGGACTGGAAGCCCTTCTCGATGCACGGGATGAATTCCTTGGGGATGTTGCCACCCTTGACAGAGTTGATGAACTGAAGGCCCTGGGCGCCTTCGTCGGCGGGAGATACGTTGACGATGATGTCTGCGAACTTACCGCGACCACCGGTCTGCTTCTTGAAGACCTCACGCAGCTGGAAGCTGGTGGTGATGGCCTCCTTGTAGTTCACCTGAGGAGCACCCTGGTTGATATCCACACCGAACTCGCGGCGCAGACGGTCAACGATGATGTCCAGGTGGAGCTCACCCATACCGCTGATAACGGTCTGGCCGGTCTCGTGGTCCGACTTGACGGTGAAGGTCGGGTCTTCCTCGGCCAGTTTGGCGAGGGCGATACCGAGCTTGTCCAGGTCCTTGGAGGTCTTGGGCTCCACGGCGATACCGATAACGGGATCCGGGAATTCCATGGTCTCCAGCGTAATAGGTTTCTCCTCAAGGCACACGGTATCACCGGTGCGCAGGTCCTTGAAACCAACGGCTGCGCAGATGTCACCGGCCTCTACGAACTCGATAGGGTTCTGGTGGTTGGAGTGCATCTGGTACAGACGGGCGACACGCTCCTTCTTGCCGGTACGGGTGTTGAACACGTAGGAACCGGCGTCCAGGCGGCCGGAGTATGCGCGCAGGAAGGCAAGACGGCCCACGAACGGATCCGTGGCAATCTTGAACACCAGGGCGCAGAACGGCTCGTCGGCGGAAGGTTTGCGGGTGATTTCCTCACCGGTGCCGGGGTGGGTACCGCTAACGGCACCTTTATCCAGCGGAGAAGGCAGGTAACGCATCACAGCGTCCAGGAGGAACTGGACACCCTTGTTCTTGAAGGAAGAACCGCAGCAGGCAGGAACGATCTGCATGGCGATCGTACCCTTGCGGATAGCGGCGATGATCTCTTCCTTGGTAAGGGAGTCGGGATCCTCGAAATACTTCTCCATGAGGTTCTCGTCGCACTCGGCGGCGGCCTCCAGGAGAATGTCTCTCCAACGGGCGGCTTCTCCCTTGAGGTTCTCGGGAATCTCGCCGATCTGATAGTTGACGAGCTTCTCGGTTCCATCGTAGAAGATAGCCTTCATATCGATGAGGTCGATGATGCCGTCGAACTTGTCTTCGGCACCGATCGGGAGGCAGATGGGAACGGCGGTGGCACCGAGCTTGGTCTTGATTTCCTCAACGCAGGCGAGGAAGTCCGCACCAACACGGTCCATCTTGTTCACATACGCGATCTTAGGCACGCCGTACTTGTCTGCCTGGCGCCATACAGTCTCGGACTGAGGCTGGACGCGACCCACAGCGCAGAAAGTGGCCACAGTGCCATCCAGTACACGCAAACTGCGCTCCACCTCAACGGTGAAGTCAACGTGTCCGGGAGTATCGATCAGGTTAATCTGGTAAGTATCATTGTTGTAGTGCCAGAAAGCGGTGGTAGCAGCAGAAGTGATGGTGATACCTCGCTCCTGCTCCTGGACCATCCAGTCCATGGTGGCAGCACCTTCGTGAACCTCACCGATCTTGTGCGTCTTCCCGGTATAGAACAGGATACGTTCGGATGTAGTGGTTTTACCGGCATCGATGTGGGCCATGATGCCGATGTTGCGTGTGAATTTAAGATCTCTCTTTGCCATTTAGCATGCAGTTTAGAAACGGAAGTGTGCAAAGGCCTTGTTGGCCTCGGCCATTCTGTGCATATCTTCTTTGCGCTTGAATGCGCCACCTTCATTGTTGTATGCGGCAACAATTTCGGCGCACAGCTTTTCTGCCATCGAGTGACCGGAACGCTTACGGGCGAACTGAATCAGGTTCTTCATAGCCACGGAAACTTTACGCTCCGGACGTAACTCGGTCGGCACCTGGAAGTTTGCGCCACCGATACGACGGGACTTGACCTCGATCTGAGGGGTCACGTTCTCCAGTGCGGTCTTCCAAATATCGAGAGGAGCCTTGTCAGAATCTTTCATCTTCTCGCCCACCATGTCGATGGCATCATAAAAGATAGAATACGCGATACTCTTCTTCCCCTGCAGCATAAGATTGTTCACGAAACGGGTAACTTCCACATCGTGAAACTTAGGATCAGGAAGTAGAATCCTCTTTTTAGGCGTCGCTTTTCTCATTTTGAAAAAGAATTAAAGGTGGAAAAATTACTTCTTAGATTTCTTAGGACGTTTTGCGCCATAGAGGGAACGGGACTGAGTACGTCCGTCCACACCGGCGGTATCCAAAGCTCCTCTAAGGATGTGATAACGAACACCCGGAAGGTCCTTCACACGACCACCGCGGACCAGCACGATGCTGTGCTCCTGGAGGTTGTGGCCTTCGCCCGGGATGTAGGCATTGACCTCTTTGGCGTTGGAAAGGCGGACACGGGCTACTTTACGCATAGCGGAGTTCGGCTTCTTAGGCGTAGTGGTGTAAACACGCAGACATACGCCACGCTTCTGAGGGCATGCATCCAACGCACGAGACTTGCTCTTCACTTCGAGTGCCTCGCGTCCTTTACGGACAAGTTGTTGAATTGTAGGCATAAATGTTTGTTAATAAAATAATTAAAGTTACAACCCATTT
>JAEEXZ010000055.1 GCA_016288055.1 Bacteroidales bacterium | reverse complement strand
GCGCCGACGGTATCAAGGTGGGCATGGGCCCCGGCTCCATCTGCACCACCCGCATCGTCGCCGGTATCGGCGTTCCCCAGCTCACCGCCATCTACGAGTGCGCATCCGTCGCCAAGGGCACCGGCGTTCCGGTGATTGCCGACGGTGGCCTGCGTTACTCCGGTGACGTGGTGAAGGCCCTCGCCGCCGGTGGAGACTGCGTCATGTGCGGCTCCATGTTCGCCGGCACCGAGGAAGCCCCCGGTGAGACCATCATCTACAACGGACGTAAGTTCAAGACCTACCGCGGCATGGGCTCCATCGACGCCATGGCCGCCGGTTCCAAGGACCGCTACTTCCAGTCCGACAAGACCGAGCAGAAGAAGCTCGTTCCCGAAGGCATTGTGGGCCGCGTCCCTTACAAGGGCACCCTGGCAGAGACCGTGTACCAGCTGGTGGGCGGCATCCGCTCCGGCATGGGCTACTGCGGCTCTCACAATCTGGAAGAACTCAAGACGGCCAAGTTCACCCGCGTCACCCCCAGCGGCATGACGGAAAGCCATCCTCACGACATTACCATTACCAAGGAAACGCCTAACTATTCCCGCGGTGAATAAGATACTTATCCTCGACTTCGGCTCTCAGGTAACGCAGCTCATCGGCCGCCGGCTCCGGGAGCTGAACGTCTATTGCGAAATCTATCCCTTCAACAAGGCCCCCCTCCCGGACGAAACCGTGAAGGGAGTCATCCTCTCCGGCAGCCCGTGCTCCGTGCGGGACGCCAACGCTCCGCAGGTGGACCTCACCCCCTACAAGGGTAAGCTCCCCCTGCTGGGCATCTGCTACGGCGCCCAGTACCTCTCCGCCAAGTTCGGCGGCAAGGTGGAGGCCTCCAACTCCCGCGAATACGGCCGCGCCATGCTCAAAGTGGTGGCCGATTCCCCTCTCCTCAAAGGGGTGAGCGCGGAATCCCAGGTATGGATGTCCCACGGAGATACCATATCGGCCCTCCCTCAAGGTGCGGAGGTCATCGCCTCCACGGCCGATGTGGAGAACGCCGCCTTCCAGTTCAAGGGTGAACAGACCTATGCCGTGCAGTTCCACCCGGAGGTGTACCACACCGCCGAAGGCTCCCGGATGCTCGCGAACTTCGCCCTGGGCATCTGCGGCTGCAAGGGAGACTGGACGCCGGATTCCTTTATCGAGACCACTGTTGAGGCGCTCCGTGCGCAGATCGGTGACGAACAGGTGATTCTGGGCCTGAGCGGCGGCGTGGATTCCACCGTGGCCGGCGTGCTCCTGAACAAGGCCATCGGCAAGCAGCTCACCTGCATCTTCGTGAACAACGGTCTGCTTCGCAAGAATGAGTTCGAGGATGTGCTGGCCTCCTACCAGGACATGGGCCTGAACGTGATCGGGGCGGATGCCTCTAAGGAGTTCCTGGAACAGCTTAAGGGTGTCACCGAGCCGGAAGCCAAGCGCAAGATCATCGGCCGCCTGTTCGTTGAAACCTTCGACAAATACGCCAAGAAGATTGACAATGCCCGCTGGCTGGCTCAGGGTACCATCTATCCGGATGTGATCGAGAGCGCCGGCATCGAAGGCATCGCTTCCAAGATCAAGAGCCACCACAACGTGGGCGGTCTTCCCAAGGAGATGAACCTGAAGATAGTGGAGCCGCTGCGCATGCTCTTCAAGGACGAGGTGCGCCGCGTGGGCCGCGCCCTGGGCATCAAGGAAGAGCTCGTGGGCCGTCACCCCTTCCCGGGACCGTCCCTCGCCATCCGCATCATCGGAGATGTCACCGAAGAGAAACTCGCCGTCCTGCGTGAGGCCGATGACATCTTTATCCGCGGTCTCCGCAGCTATGACTGCACCGGTATGGGCTTCCCTTCCGCCGCCGATCCCCGCATCATGGCCACCAACCTGTACGACGCCATCTGGCAGGCAGGCGTGGTGCTGCTCCCCATCAAGAGCGTGGGCGTGATGGGTGACGAACGCACCTACGAGAACCCCGTTGCCCTTCGCGCCGTGGTCTCCACAGACGCCATGACCGCCGACTGGTTCCCCTTCCCCTACGACTTCCTCCGGAATGTCTCCAACGAGATCATCCGCAAAGTCCGCGGCGTGAACCGCGTCGTCTATGACGTCTCCTCCAAACCCCCGGCAACCATCGAGTGGGAATAATCTTAGAATTTAACTTATGAAGAAGAACACTTTATTATTCGTTGTACTGGCCATTCTGTTGGCAGTACCGGTTTCTGCAAAAGACAATAAGGCCTTGAAGAAAGGTTACCATGGCAATCTCGAATTAGGAACCTCTGCGATGACCATGAAGATGATGGGGAACAGCAGCGTTGAGCCTGATGAAATGATTCGTCTGTCTTCTACGCATGGTTATGCCTTTGGGAACGGTGTCTTTATCGGCGCCGGCGCCGGTTGTAACTTTCAACTGATTGAAAATTTACATTATGCGTCGGTCTTTATGGATGTGAAGTACAATTTTGTGGACGCTTCCGCAAGCCCCTTTATTGAGGGACGGACCGGTTATAATTATTGTATCAATAAGTATAATGATATCGGGGGCGTTTTCGTAAGTACTGCGGCAGGTGTCGATTTCGGTCGCATGTCTGCCCGCATAGGGTATGAACTGGCTCCGATTAAAGAGAATGTCAGGGTTAGGAATGGCGACCTTGGTTATGCTCTTTACACATCGAACCAATTCTTCTTCTCCCTGGCGTTTAACTTTTAGGCGCTGCAAGGTTTGTAAAATGACGGCGACCGGCTCAAAACGAGCCGGTCGCTTTTGTTTTCGGACGAAGTTTCGTATCTTTGAAAAAATCTAAATAAAGAGTCATGTTTGCTAAAGAAGTTTATGTGCGCCGCCGCCAGACGCTGATGGCGAAGATGCGGGAAGCCGGAGAAAAAGGTCTGATTCTGTTCATCGGAAATGCAGAGGCTCCGGCACAGTACAAAGACAATTGCTATAAGTGGCGCCAGGACAGTTCCTGGCTGTATTACTTCGGCCTGGATGAGCCGCTGATGGCCGCCATCCTGGACCTGGAGTCCGGCGTAGAGACCCTTTATGCCGATGACGTGGACATCGATGACATCATCTGGATGGGCCCGCAGCCGTCTGTACGTTCCAAGGCCGACAAAGTGGGCCTGGCCCAGACGCAGCCTTACGGCGCGCTGAAGGCCGGCCTGGAAGCTGCCAAGGGCCGCCCGGTGCATTTCCTGCCCCCGTCCCGCTATTACAACACGCTCAAGCTGAACGAACTTCTGCCCGGCGCAGCTCCTTCCGAAGCCCTCATCAAGGCTGTCATCTCCATGCGTCTGATCAAGGAGGATATCGAGATTGCCGCCATTGACGCCGCCTGCGACCTGGGTTACCAGATGCACTCCGCCGCCCGTGATGCCATTGCAGTCGGCATCGTGGAGCAGGACATCGTGGGTCGGATGGAGGCTGTCGCGCTGGCCAAAGGCTGGGGCGTTTCCTTCCCCACAATTCTCACCCAGCACGGCGAAACCCTGCACAACCACGGCCACGAGGCCGTTATCGAGCCCGGCAAGCTGATGGTCATCGACGCCGGTGTGGAGAGCAACGAGCATTATGCCTCCGACTTCACCCGTACCTATCCCACCAGCGGGAAATACACCCAGAAGCAGCGGGAAGTTTACCAGATCGTTTACGACTGCAACGAATACGCCTTCTCTCTGGCCAAGCCCGGCATCACTTACCGGGAGGTGCATCTGGCTACGGCCCGCAAGATGCTGGAGGGCCTCAGCGCCCTGGGCCTGGTGAAGGGAGACCTGGACGAGATGGTGGCCAAAGGCATCGCCGGCCTGTTCCAGCCCCACGGACTGGGACACAACATGGGCCTGGACGTGCACGATATGGAAGACCTGGGCGAGAATCTGGTGGGCTATGATCCGGACCAGACTCGTGCGAAGCAGCTGGGCCTGGGTTCCCTGCGCATGGCCCGTCGCCTGGTGCCCGGCCATGTCATCACCGACGAACCCGGCATCTACTTCATCCCGGCCCTCATCGAAAAGTTCAAGAAGGAAGGTCTCGGCTACGACTTCGTGAACTATGCTGCCCTGGAAAGCTACTACGACTTCGGTGGAATCCGCATCGAAGACGATGTTCTCATTACCCCGGACGGTGCCCGCCGTCTGGGCTCCCGCCGTCTCCCGGCCAGCCCGGACGAGGTTGAAGCCGCCATGCAGAAGTAAAACCAGTTTTTATGGAAACCTTCATTGCCATTCTTGCCATCATTCTTGGCATTGTAGGCATTATCGGAAGTGTCGCTCCCGGCCTGCCGGGCCCTCCGCTCAGTTGGGTGGGCCTGGCGGTCCTTTATATCTGGGGAAACGGGACCAACGGGGCCGGTGACCCCATGAGCACCACCCTTCTGCTGGTGTGGCTGGCTGTCGTCATCGTGGTAAGCGTCCTGGATTACATTGTACCGGCATACTTTACCAAGGCTACCGGCGGCAGTAAATATGGCAGCCGGGGCGCGATTGCCGGCCTGCTCATCGGCCTGCTTGTCCCTCCCGTCGGCATGATTCTGGGGTCCCTTCTCGGTGCCTTCGTCGCAGAGCTGCTGTTCGCGGGAAAGGACACTGCAGACTCGCTCAAGTCGGCCTTGGGTGCCTTTGCGGGCTTCCTCTTCGGCACGGGCCTCAAGCTCATCTGCAGCGCCGTGATTCTGTATTATATCTTTATTTACGCTTTTTAGCGTTGTCCAGCGAGGCCTGAATGAAGGCCTTGAACAGCGGGCTCGGACGCTCCGGAGTACTCTTGTACTCGGGGTGGAACTGAACACCCACGAAGAAAGGATGCGTGGGTAACTCCACTACCTCTACCAGGCCCGTCTTCGGGTTGGTGCCGGAAGCTACCAGACCGCCTTTTGCAAAGTCTTCAGCGTATTTTCCGTTGAACTCGTAGCGGTGGCGGTGACGCTCCTGGATGGTCTCTGTGCCGTAAATCTTGTAAGCCAGGGAATCTTTTTTCAGCTTGCATTCGTAGGCCCCCAGACGCATGGTGCCGCCCTTGAGCTTGGTCTTCTTCTGCTCTTCCATGAGGTCGATGACCGGGTGCGTGGTGTTGGGGTTCAGTTCGGTAGAGGAAGCATCGGCCCAGCCCAGCACGTTGCGGGCATATTCTGCCACGCACATCTGCATGCCCAGGCAGATGCCCAGGAACGGGATGCCGTTTTCGCGGATGTAGTGGATGGCGTGGATCTTTCCCTCCAGGCCGCGCTCGCCGAAGCCGGGGGCAACCAGGACGCCGTCCATGCCCTTGAGTTTTTCGGCCACATTATCGGCCGTTACATCGTCGCTGAGGATGCTGTGCACCTTGACCTTGCAGCCGCAGGCGGCGCCGGCGTGCACGAAGGACTCCTGGATGGACTTATAGGCGTCCTGCAGGGCTACGTATTTACCCACGAGGGCAACGTTGATGGTCTCCTTGGGGTTGCGCAGGTTGTCCAGGAAGTCTTTCCAGCGGGTGAGGTCCGGTGCGTTGAAGTTCTCGATGCCCAGTTTGCGCACCACCAGTTCGTCCAGGTGCTCGGCGTGCATGTTCAGCGGAACCTGGTAGATGCTCCAGGCATCCAGGCTCTCGATGACATGGCCGGGTTTGACGTTGCAGAAGAGGGCGATCTTGCGTTTGAGGTCGGCCCCCAAAGGGTGCTCGGTGCGGCAGACAATCACGTCCGGCATTACGCCGGCGTGCTGCAGCATCTGCACGGAGTGCTGGGTGGGCTTGGTCTTGATTTCGTGGGCGGCGCTCAGGTAGGGGACCAGCGTGAGGTGGATGCACATGCAGTCTCCGTCGGGGAGTTCCCACTGGAGCTGGCGCATGGCTTCCACGAAGGGCTGGCTTTCCATGTCGCCCACGGTGCCGCCGATTTCGGTGAGGACCACGTCGTATTCCCCGCTCTGGCCCAGGAGCAGCATCCGGCGCTTGATTTCGTCGGTGATGTGCGGCACAATCTGTACGGTCTTGCCAAGGTATGCGCCCTCGCGTTCACGCGTGATGACGGTATGGTAGATACGGCCGGTGGTGACGTTGTTGGCCTGGGAAGTGGGAACGCCCAGAAAGCGCTCGTAGTGACCCAGGTCCAGGTCCGTCTCGGCCCCGTCGTCGGTTACGAAGCACTCTCCGTGCTCGTAGGGGTTGAGGGTGCCGGGGTCGATATTGATATAAGGGTCAAACTTCTGGATGGTGACTTTCAGGCCACGGGCCTGGAGGAGTTTTCCCAGCGAGGCCGCAATAATTCCTTTACCGAGCGATGATACTACACCGCCGGTGATAAAGACAAATTTCGTGTTCATCGTTAGTTGATAAAGAGGATCTCCCGATATTTAGGCAGCGGCCAAAGGGCGTTGTCGGTGATTTCTTCCAGGCGGTCGATGGTGACGCGCATCTCGCCGAGCTTGACCGCTGCTTTTTCAGCGGCGAGGGCCTTCTCGTAAGCGCCTTCCTTGGCCTCGGCGGCCTTGCGGGCGTCGTTGAGGTCATCGGCCTCCTTCTTGATCTGGGACAGCAGGGCGGAGCATTCGCGGATGAGGGAAGTCTGGGTGGCGGCCAGGGTCTCGTACTCGGTGGGGAAGTTCTGGCGCATCAGGTTGAGGTCCTCCAGCAGGCGGCGCTGGTACTCCATGCCGGCGGGCATCACGTGGTTCACGGCCATACGGACGGCCATGCGGGCCTCGATGAGCACCTTGGTGGTATAGGTTTCCCACTTGACCTCGTTGCGGGCTTCCAGTTCCTTCTGGCTGTACACGCCAAGGTCCGTGAAGAGCTTCACGGAAGCGGGGGCGGTGAACTGGCTGAACATCTTGGGCACGCTGCTCTCCACGTCCAGGCCGCGCTTCTTGGCTTCTTTCTTCCAGGCATCGCTATAGCCGTTGCCTTCGAAGCAGATGGTGTCCAGTACGGAGGCGATAAGCGGTTTCAGGCAGTCCATGACGGCCACTTCCATGGTTTTTCCATCGGCCATGGCCTTGTCCACGGATGCCTTGAATTCAATGAGCTGCTGGGCTACGGCCGAGCTCAGCACGGTGAGGGCGCCGGCGCAGTTGGCGCTGGATCCCACGGCGCGGAACTCGAAGCGGTTGCCGGTAAAGGCGAAGGGGGATGTACGGTTGCGGTCCGTGTTGTCCACGAAGATTTCGGGGATTTCCACGCATACGCGGCGGCCTTTCTTGCCGGCAATGACGATGGGCGTGCCGGAAGGAAGTTCCAGGAGCTTGCGCAGGACGTCGGTCATCGTCTGGCCCAGGAAGGCCGATACGATAGCGGGCGGAGCCTCCTGGGCGCCCAGGCGGTGCGAGTTGTTGGCGCTGGCGACACTGGCCTTCAGGAGGCCGTTGTGTTTCTGGACGGCGGCCAGTATGTTCACGAAGAAGGTCAGGAACTGGAGGTTGCTCTTGGCGTCCTTGCCGGGGGCCAGCAGGCCTACGCCGGTGTCGGTACCCAGGGACCAGTTGTTGTGCTTGCCGCTGCCGTTGATGCCGGCGAAGGGCTTCTCGTGGAAGAGGACTACGAAGCCGTGCTTGCGGGCGATGCGCGTCATGGCGTTCATGATCATCTGGTTATGGTCGTTGGCCAGGTTGGCTTCCTCATAGACGGGAGCCATCTCGAACTGGTTGGGGGCCACTTCGTTGTGGCGGGTCTTCAGGGGAATGCCCAGCTTGTAGCCGGCTTCTTCCACATCCTTCATGAACTCGGTCACACGGGAAGGGATGGCGCCGAAGTAGTGGTCGCTCAGCTGCTGGTTCTTGGAGGAGGAGTGACCCATGAGGGTGCGGCCGGTGAGCATCAGGTCCGGGCGGGCGGCGAACAGGTCTTCATCCACCAGGAAGTATTCCTGCTCCCAGCCCAGGTAGGAGTAAACGCGCTTGACCTTGGGGTCGAAGAGCTGGCACACGGGCACGGCTGCTTCATTGACGGCCTTCAGGGCCTTTTTGAAAGGAGTCTTGTAGTCGAGGGCCTCTCCGGTGTAGGAGACGAAGACCGAGGGGATGCACAGGGTGTCGTCCTGGATGAAAACGGGAGAGGTGGGGTCCCAGGCCGAGTAACCGCGGGCTTCGAAGGTGGCGCGGATACCGCCGTTGGGGAAAGAGGAGGCGTCGGGTTCCTGCTGGACCAGGGACTTGCCGTCGAACTGTTCGATGACAGAGCCTTCGCCGTCGGGGTTCATGAAAGAGTCGTGCTTTTCTGCCGTTCCTTCCGTCAGGGGCTGGAACCAGTGGGTCACATGCGTTGCGCCGTGTTCGAGAGCCCAGACCTTCATGCCTTCGGCCACTTTGTCGGCCGTTGCGGCGTCTAAGGGATCCCCTTCATCGATGCATCGGGTGAGCTTGGCATAGGTCTGGCCGTCCAGATATTTGCGCATGTTGCTGCGGCCGAAGACGAGGGAGCCAAAAATGTCGGAAGGTTTGCAAGCAGGTTTTTCGGAGACGACCGCCTTCTTTTTGAAGGCTTCCTGCACGACGTCAAATCTAAGATTGCCCATAAAGATTAGAATCAATACGGGATACAAAATTGGGGCTTTTTTGGTTAATTTCCAAATTTTTTAATAATTGTTTCGTACCTTTGCGCCCGGATAATTTGCGACGAAATGATTAGACTGATTGTATTTGACTTTGACGGCACCCTGGCCGATACCCGTGAACTGATCCTTGAAACCAACCGTGAGGCCATGCGCCAGATGAACTACCCCATCGCCAGCGACGAGGCCATCAGCGCCACCATCGGCATTCCGCTGGAGGCCGGTATCCTCACCCTGGTTCCCGGCGTCACCCCGGAGCAGGTTCCCGCCTGGGTCAAGACCTACCGCGAAGTATTCGACCGGCTCAAGGTCCAGATTATCCCGACCCTCTTCCCGGAAGTAAAGGAGACGCTCGCGCGCCTGCACGGGAAGGGCTACACCCTCACCGTCGCCTCTTCCCGCCACTCCTCTTCGCTCAACGCCTTCCTCCGGGACATGGGCGTCGCGCAGTATTTCGACCTGGTGCTGGGGGCCGATAATGTCCCTCGCGCCAAGCCGGACCCGGATCCCGTGCTGATGACCCTCGACAAGCTTTCCTTCAAGGCCGATGAGACCCTCGTCGTCGGAGACATGCCCGTGGATATCCAGATGGGCCTCGGCGCCCACGCCTACACCTGCGGCGTCCCTTACGGAAACGCCAGCAAGGAAGCTTTGGCAGCGGCCGGCGCCCACGCCGTCATCGAGCATTTCAGTGAACTCGAAGAAGTTATCGCAAAGTTCTAAAAGATTTCGTATCTTTGCGTCCTTATGGTAAGTCACATCAAAGATAGCAGCCTTTGGGAAGCCGGAGAGCTCAAGCTCAGCTGGGTCCGCAGCCACATGCCGCTCCTGGAAGGCATCGAAAAAGATTTCAAGGAAACACAGCCCTTCAAGGGCCTCAAGGTAGCCCTCAGCGTGCACCTGGAGGCAAAGACCGCCCATCTGTGCGAGGTGCTCGCCGCCGGCGGGGCCGAGATGTACATCACCGGTTCCAACCCGCTCAGCACCCAGGATGACGTGGCGGCCGCCCTGGTCCACGAAGGCCTAAACGTGTTCGCCATCCACGGCTGCACGGAGCAGGAGTATTTCGAGGATATCCGCCGTGTCCTGGAGGTCGGCCCCCATATCATCATCGACGATGGCGGTGACCTGGTCACCACCCTTCATAAGGAATTCCCCCAGCTGGTCCCGAACGTGATCGGCGGCTGTGAGGAAACCACCACCGGCATCCTCCGCCTGAAGGCAATGGCCGCGGCAGGGGAGCTCAAGTTCCCCATGATGCTGGTGAACGACGCAGACTGCAAGCACCTTTTCGACAACCGCTACGGCACGGGCCAGAGCGTGTGGGACGGCATCAACCGTACCACCAACCTCATCGTGGCCGGCAAGAACGTGGTGGTGGCCGGTTACGGCTGGTGCGGCAAGGGCGTCGCGATGCGTGCCAAGGGCCTCGGCGCCGAGGTGATCGTTACCGAGGTGGATCCCGTCAAGGCCATGGAGGCCGTGATGGACGGCTTCAAGGTGATGCCCATGCTGGAGGCCGCTCCGCTGGGAGACTTCTTCATCACCGTCACGGGTTGCGCCGATGTCATCGGCCCGGACGCTTTCCTCCGCATGAAGGACGGCGCCATTTGCTGCAACGCCGGCCACTTCGACGTGGAGGTGGCGGTCGCGAAGCTCAAGGCCATGGCGGTGAGCCATCGGCCCGCGCGCAACAATATCGAGGCCTATACGCTCGAGAACGGCCGCAAGGTCTATGTCATCGCCGAGGGCCGTCTGGTGAACCTCGCCGCCGGCGACGGCCATCCCGCCGAGATCATGGACATGTCCTTCGCCATCCAGGCGCTCAGCGCCCGCTATCTGGCCGCCAACCGCGGCAAGATCGGCCAGGTGCTCAATAACGTTCCTGCAGAGATCGACCGCGAGGTCGCCTTCCGCAAGCTCAAGGACTGGAACATTACCATCGATACGCTAACCCCTGAACAACATAAGTATATTTTTGGCTAATTTTTCATTAATGGCACTCATCCCGATTTACTGGTGGAACAAGGAAGTCCGCAACTTTAAGATTTCTCAGGACAGTTTCCGCAAGCAGCCGTGGGCCAACGGCGTCATCCTGCTTACCTGTGTGGCTATCGCCATGCTCCTGGCCAACCTGCCCTTTACCAAGCATCTGTATCACAACTTCCTCCACACGGAACTGACTATCCACGTGGCGTCGCCCGACGGATTCGTGGACTGGTTCTTCCCTCACGGGATGACGATGGAGAAGTTCATCAACGACATCCTCATGGTGATCTTCTTCTTCACCGTCGGCCTTGAAATCAAGCGTGAGGTAGTCTGCGGTGAGCTTTCCTCTTTCAAGAAGGCCATCCTTCCGGTGATCGCCGCCTTCGGCGGTGTGGTCATGCCGGCCCTCATCTTCGCCTTTGTGAACCATGGCACGCTGGCTTCTTCCGGTTGGGGTATTCCTACGGCTACGGATATCGCGTTCGCCGTCGGCATCCTTTCCATCCTGGGAGATAAGGTGCCCGTTTCCCTGAAAGTTTTCCTTACCGCCCTGGCCATCGCCGATGACCTCATCGCCATCCTGGTGGTTGCCCTCTTCTACGGCGGCACCATCAACCTTACCCTCCTGGGCGTAGCCGTGGTGGTCGTCCTGTTCGTGGCCCTCATGAAGCATCTCGGAGAAAAGCGGCTGGGCTTCTACTTCGTTCCGGCCATCATCGTGTGGTTCCTGTTCTATTACAGCGGCATCCACGCTACCATGACGGGCGTGGTCATGGCCATGCTCATCCCCATGGAGGCCCGTTACAACCAGGCCAAGTGGCACCGCCGCCACAAGATCCTGTACGAGGGCCTGCTGGAGGCCGAGGCTCTCCATACCTCCGAGGACTTCCCCAACGGTCCCGAGCGTCACTTCCTGCGCCGTATCTCCAACCTCAGCTACAAGGCCATTCCGCCGTCCTACCGTCTGGAGCATCGGCTCAATCCCATCGTGAACTTCGCCATCATGCCCATCTTCGCCCTGGCCAACGCCGGCGTGGAGATTACAGACCCTTCCTACTTCAACGTGTTTAAGTCCATTGACCCTGTCACGGGCAGCGTGGGACTGGGTATCTTCCTGGGTCTGCTGCTGGGTAAGCCGCTGGGTATCACCGCCGCTTCCTGGGTAGCCATCAAGTGCAAGGTGGGCGCCATGCCCAACAAGGCCAGCTGGCCGATGCTCTTCGCCGTGGCTTGCCTGGGCGGTATCGGCTTCACCATGAGTATTTTTGTGGATACGCTCTCCTTCGCCGGTCCCGACATCGCACCCGAGGTTACCCAGCACCTGAGAGACGCCGGCAAGATTGCCGTACTCCTGGGCTCCCTCAGCGCCGGCATCCTGGGCTCTGTCCTCATTAATTTAGTTGCAAAGATTGAAAAGAAAAAATAATATGGAAATGCTGAAAGACAAGGTGGCCCTCATCACCGGCGCCGCCCGGGGTATTGGCAAGGCCATCGCCCTCAAATATGCCTCCGAAGGCGCCAACATCGCCTTCACCGACCTGGTTATCAACGAAGCCGCCGAAGAGACGGTCAAGGAACTGGAAGCCTTCGGCGTGAAGGTGAAGGCCTATGCCTCCAACGCCGCCGAGTTCGAAGCCACGCAGGCCGTGGTGGACCAGGTAGTGGCCGACTTCGGCCGCATCGACGTTCTGGTGAACAACGCCGGCATCACCAAGGACGGTCTCGTCATGCGTATGAGCGAGCAGCAGTGGGATGCCGTCATCGCCGTCAATATGAAATCGGCCTTCAACTTCATGCACGCTGTGGTGCCTGTGATGGCCCGTCAGCGCAGCGGCAGCATCATCAACATGGCCTCCATCGCCGGTCAGACCGGTAACCCCGGCCAGGTGAACTACTCCGCTTCCAAGGCCGGCCTCATCGCCATGGCCAAGTCCGTCGCCAAGGAGATGGGATCCCGCGGCATCCGTGCCAACGCCATCGCCCCCGGTTACGTCATCTCCGAGATGACCGAAGCCCTGCCCCAGAGCGTCCGTGACGAGTTCGTCAAGATGATCCCCCTGGGCCGCGGCGCCTCCGTGGACGAGATTGCCTCCGTGGCTCTCTTCCTCGCCTCCGACCTCGCCAGCTATGTCACCGGCCAGGTCATCGCCGTCAACGGTGGCATGTACTGCTAATCCCTTCTGAGGCTCCCCGGGTCTTCCCCTTGGGTTTCCTCTTTGGGTTTTCCCCCGGGTTTTCCCCTGGGTTTCCTCTTTGGGTTTTCCCCGGGTTATAGTTCCCTAAGCCGGACCTCCCCGTCCGGCTTTTTTCATGCCCTGATACATACTGTCCCCGGCAGGCGGGAGGGCTGTGTGGTGCCCGAGGGCTCCGTTCCGCGCTGGGGCGCTCCACTCC
>JAEEXZ010000054.1 GCA_016288055.1 Bacteroidales bacterium | reverse complement strand
GCACACTATCGGCCTCCTGACACCTATCACTGTGCTTTAACCCCACCTCATGCACCCACCTAAAGCACACTTTCTCCATTTTAAATCGTATTAGCGTGCTTTAACCCACCCATGCGACCATGGTTAAAGCACACATTCGGCCACTGGACCCCTATCACTGTGCTTTAAGGTTGAATTTGTTCTGGCGCGTGAAAATAAAAATAGAGACCCGCGTGGGGTCTCTTGGGGAGATAAATATTGATAACTAACTAACTTGTCTTAATCGGCCTCGGGGGAGACGACGTAACGGTCGCGAATGTCCGGGAGGATTTTGGAGAGAGAATCGAGGATCTGATCTTCGCTGTAGCCTTTGCGGGTAGCGATAATTACCGTGTCGTCTCCGGCAACAGTACCCATCACAGGGGGCAGCGGGTGGCGGTCCAGGAAGGTTGCGACGGCCGGGGCAAAGCCCACCTGCGTGCGGATAACGGTGATGGGGCCGTTGATCTCAACTCCGGTTATGCCGATCCCCAGTCCACTCGGGGTGGGGTGGGTAGTTTGTGACAATTTGTAACCCTGGCGAGGTACTTTAATAATATGCAGCGCTTTAAGGTCCCGGGACAGGGTTGCCTGGGTGGCCGAGATGCCTCGTTCGGACAGTTTAGCCATCAGGTCCTCCTGGCTGAATACTTGCTCGTGGCTGATTATTTCGCGCAGTGCCTGCTGGCGTGATTGAATCTTTTGCATTTGTCTCTTTTCAGTTTGCGGTTGCAAAGGTAATGAATATTTTGTGAATAACAATGAATATCTCGGTATTTTATTCAGAAAATCTTTAATAATTATTGCGTGCATCAAGAATTATCCTTTACTTTGCCGCCCAATTGTTAGTAGTGACCCAATTAATCAATCAAAAATGAAAGGTATCAAGTTCATGCTTTCTGCCGTTCTTCTCGCTTTAAGTGTTTCTGTATCAGCGCAGAACATTACTGTGAAAGGTACGGTGAAGGATGCCCAGACGGGCGATCCTGTTCCTGCGGCTGCCGTTATGATCGACGGTTCCACTTCCGGTGTGGTAACCGACTTCGACGGCGCCTACTCTATCGCCGTCGCATCTGACGGTGTCCTCGTCTTCTCCTCCATCGGCTACGAGACCATGCAGGTGGAGGTTAAAGGTCAGAAAACCATTAACGTAGAGCTCACGCCCAGTTGCGAATTCCTGGACGAGACGCTGGTTGTCGCTTACGGCACGGCCAAGAAGAGCTCCTATTCCGGTTCCGCTTCCATGGTCCGTTCCGAGGACCTGATGCAGAATCCGGTTTCCTCCGTGGAACAGGCTCTCCAGGGCAAAGTAGCCGGTCTGCAGGTGAGCACCGCATCCGGCCAGCCGGGTGCTACCACCTCCTTCCGCATCCGCGGTACCGGTACCCTGAATGCATCGGCCGAACCGCTGTACGTGATTGACGGTGTTGCGACCACCAGCGCGTCTTATTCCCCGATGGCATCTGATGTCTCCAACGACGCCAGTATCATGGCCACCATCAACCCGCAGGATATCGAGTCCATCACGGTCCTGAAAGACGCCGCTGCTGCTTCCCTGTACGGTTCCCGTGCCGCCAACGGTGTGGTGATTATCACCACCAAGTCCGGTAAGTCCGGCAACGGCCACCTGAACTTCAACGCACAGCTGGGTGTATCCACCACCCCCAAGCAGTACGAGATGATGAACTCCACCGAGTATTTCAAGATGGTGTACGACGCGTATCGTGCTGCCGGTGCATCGGTGGCCAGCGCCAATTCCAAAACCATCAGCAAGATTACTTCCAATCCTTTCAATGTGGCGCAGCCTTTTGACGCCCAGGGTAACCTGGTGGAAGGCGCGAAGGTTATCATCAATACCGACTGGCAGAAGGAAGTGCTCTCTCCCGGTTACACCCAGGACTACAGCCTGAGCTATTCCGGCGGCTCTGACAAAGTGAGCTACTTCGTGTCCGGCGGCTACTTCGACCAGAAGGGTACCGCTCCTACGGCCCGCTATACCCGTTATTCCGGAAAAGCTACTGTGGACGCCCAGGTGAACGAATGGGTCAAGGGTGGTGCCAATGTCATCTTCTCCTACGCCCAGCAGAATGCCGAGGTGTCTTCCAGCTCCGGTGCCTCCCCGCTGTACAACGCCCTCACGTTCCCGAATGCCGTTCCTATTTACAAGGTAGACTCTAACGGAAACTATATTCTGGATATTAACGGTGAAAAGCAGTACAACTGGTCCAATCCGGTGGCCCGCGACTACAACCCGCTTGCCACCCCGTATATGAACACCAACAAGTCCACGACGGCCCGTCTGTTCGCCTCCATGTATGTCGAAGCCAAGATCTTTGACTGCCTGTCGGCCCGTACGGTGTTCAGCCCGGACTATGTGGGTATCTATGACACTATTTACTGGAACAAGTACCATGGTGACGGTCCCGCTTACGGCGGCCGTGGCTCCAAAGACATGGTGACCGACCTCATGTTCACCAGCACTTCCACCCTGAACTTCAAGAAGAACTTCGGCCAGAAGCATTCCGTGTCGGCCATGGCCGGCTTCGAATACTGGCAGAGCACCCGCAATTACTTCAACGGTACCGCTACCAACTACGCTTTCGACTTCCTTACGGAACTCGCCGGCGCCGGTAAGGTCCAGTCTCTTTCCTCCCATTTCACCGAGGCTGCCCTCATCTCTTACCTCGGCCATGCTGAATACAGCTATGACGAAAAATACTTCGGAAGTGTTTCCTTCCGTCGTGACGGCTCTTCTGTCTTCGGCGCCGACAACAAGTGGGGTAACTTCTTCAGCGTGGGCGCTTCCTGGCGCGCCAAGCAGGAGGACTTCCTCCAGGATGCAGACTGGCTGTCCGACCTCAAACTGCGCGTCAGCTACGGTACTTCCGGTAACAATGCCGGTCTGGGCCGTTATCAGGCTCAGGGCCTCTGGGTGGCCAGTGACAACTATCTGTATGGCGGTGGCGCCGGTTTCGGTCACCAGAGCCTGGCCAATGATAACCTGGGATGGGAAAAGCAGAAGATGCTGAACATCGGTGTCGACTTCGGCTTCCTCAAGAACCGCCTGACGGGTTCCCTCGAGTTCTACAACAAGGCTTCTGACGGCCTGCTGTATGAATACCCGCTTCCCGCCTCCCACGGTGTGGGCAGTACCGACGACACTTATTGCGTGGTGATGATGAACCTGGCCAAGGTAAAGAACACCGGTGTGGAACTTGTGCTGAACGGCACTCCCATCAGCGGTAAGGACTTCAACTGGGATATCAATTTCAATATGTCCGCCAACGCCGACAAGATCCTGGACCTGGCCGGTGACGACGACATCCCCATGTCCACCACCAAGAAAATCTGGAAGGTGGGCAAGAGCCAGTACGAATTCTACATGCCTACCTGGGTGGGTGTAGATCCTGCCAACGGCGATCCCCTGTGGAAATACACGGCCGAGGACGGCACCGTCGGCACGACCAACGACTACACCGAGGCCGATTATGACATGCAGGGCTGCGCTACTCCCTTCGCTTTCGGCGGTCTTTCCAACACGCTATCCTGGAAGGGTCTGTCCTTCTCCTTCATGTTCTGCTACAGCCTGGGCGGCAAGGTGTACGACAGTCTGTATGCCTCCATCATGCACGGCGGTAACAAGACCGGTGTCAACTTGCATGTGGATGCCCTCAAGGCCTGGACGCCGGAAAACCCCAACACTGACGTTCCCAAATACGTAAACTCGAACGGAGACCAGTCCAATTCCGTCTCTACGCGTTTCCTGTATGATGCCACCTACATCAAGCTCAAGAACGTGAATCTCTCCTACTCGCTCCCCAAGAACGTGACCAAGCATCTGGGTGCCATTTCCGGTGTCCGCGTGTATGCCAACGTAGACAATTTGTTCACCATCTTTAAGGACAAGAACTACAAGGGCTACGATGACATTGATATCTTCGGCATCGGCGGATACGATGGATCGGCTAACTACATTCCGATTGCCCGCGCTTATACCATGGGTATTAACATTACTTTCTAGGAGGAACGCATTATGAAAAAGACTATTATTATCGCCCTGGCTGCCGCAGCCCTCGTTTCCTGCGCGAAGGAAAAACTGAATCCCGTTCCCTCCAATGCTGTATTGGATGAGCAGATCTTCTCTTCCGTTGAGACTGCTAAGAACGCCCTGAACTCCGGCATGGCCTATGTGGCCCACTATTATAACCTGACCCTGGACACCATCAGCTCCGAGCTGATGGGTGAAGACGCCACCCTGACTTCCGGCGCCTATGGGCTCCCTACCTACAGCTGGCTGGAGTATGCCTATACCTACTCCCAGACCCCCTCTGAGTCGCCCTGGCAGTTCGGTTATGCCAATTATATCTGGCCGAATGCCTACAAAGCCATTGACGTGGCCAACAACATCATCGCTCACTTCGAGGATGCCCCGGAGCAGCCCGGTCTGGAGAACCTCCTGGGCCAGGCCCATGCCCTTCGCGGCTACTTCTTCCTGCGTCTGGTGCGCCTGTTCGCTCCGGCCTATTCTCTCGATGCCGATGCTGCAGGTATCATCCTGCGCACTACGCCGGCCGGATTGGAGTCTGAGCACCTGGGCCGAGCTTCGGTGAAAAACGTGTATACGCAGATTATCAACGACCTTGACTACGGTCGCCAGAACTGCAGCGACGCAGACACCAAGTACTTCACGCCCAAGGCCTGCGCTCTGCTGATGGCTCGCGCCTATCTTGACATGAACGACTATGCCAAGGCCAAGGCCAAGGCCGAAGAGGCCGCCGACAACGTGTTCGACGGCAGCAACCTGATGAGCCAGGCCGAATATCAGGCCGGCTTCCATACCGCCAACGACGAGTGGCTGATGTATGCCGCCTCCGAAGAGTCTACCTCTAACTACTACGCTTCCGTCCCCAGCTTCTATTACCTGGCCAAGTCGGCCGTGAGCGCCGATGAAAACGGGCAGGCTTCCATCGATGACCTGGATTATCTGGAAACCGAAGAGGAAGAAGACTTCTTTGAGGAGCCGCTCTATGGCTACAGCACCGTGCGCTGGACCGCTCGCTTCCGCAACTCTTTTGACGACGACGACTGCCGCAAGCTCTTCCCCTTCTACTTCGATGAGGCCGATGGCTGGCTTACCAGCAAATTCAGACACCGTGGTGGTTCCCTGGGTGTGGCCGACTTCCCGATTGCCCGTATCGCCGAGGCCTACCTGATCAAGGCCGAGTGCGAACTGCAGCCCGGCGGCAATACCGCTGCGGCCCAGGAAGTGCTGAATGCCCTCCAGGAAGCCCGTGGCGCCGGCACCACCGAGGCCACCGAGGCTACCATCTACCAGGAGCGTCGCAAGGAGCTCTACGGCGAAGGTTTTGTGCTGGCCGATATGAAGCGCCTGCACCTGTCCCTGGATCGCACGCAGGACCCCGAGCACTGGTCCACGCTGACCACCCTGCCCGCCGACAGCCCTCGTTTCATGTTCCCCATGCCCGAAGTCGAGCTGCTCTACAACAAGGCCCTCACCAAGAATGACCAGAACGCTTACTGGAAAAAATAAATGAAACGCCTTAACATGTTTTTGGGAATGCTGCTGCTATCGGCAGCATTCTCTTGTTCTTCCCCTGAGGAAGGAACGGTAGAGTTCCTGGGACGCAACGTGCCCGTGCAGTCTTTCCTGGAAGGCTTTCCTTACAGCACCTACGGCTTCTACCTCTCCGACGACGCCACCAAGCTGGTCTACACGCGCAACACAGACGGCAGCCCCCTGCTGATGCTGGACCTGGAAGAGAGCACCGACATCGGCAAAGGAAAGGTGATTTCGGCCGACGACTGGTCCAAGAAGAACTTCTGGGAGCCGCACTGGAATGAAAAGGACGGCTGCCTCTACTGGATGGGCGACCAGGCCAACGACGAAAAGATTGACCTCTACCGCATGAACGCCGCTACGGGCGAACTAACCTGCTTCACCGACGTGCCCTACATCTACGGCTGGGGCTTCAACGACGACAAAACCCTGGCCGGCTACATCGCCCGCATCTCCCAGAGCGAGAACGACCACGTGGACGAGTTCCACGTGCTGAACCTCGAGACCGGCGAGAACAAGCTGGTGTGCACAGATAAGGCCGATTTCCGCATGACCTGGAGCGAAGTGTCCTTCTCCCCGGACAACACGGGCGCCATCGTCACCGTGCTGAAGAACGTGGACCGTACGCACACCAACATGGCCTACCTGGACTTCGCCAGCGGCGAATACAAGGTCATCACCGACCCCGCGCTGGAGGCCAGCCTTAGCGGCTGCGCGGCCGTCTCCCCCTGGTACAGCCCGGACGTGGCCTTCTTCCTCTCCGACCAAAGCGGCTTCGCCAACCTCTACGCCTACAACCGCGTCACCGGCGAGACCGCCCAGGTGACCGATTATAAGGCCGATATATCGGCCAAGTGGATGGAGGCCGATGGTGAAAAGCTCCTCGTCGCCGTGTCCACCAGCCCCGAGGGGTCGGTGGTCCGCGTCCTCACCCCGGACGGGGGCGAGTTGACATCGGCCCAATACCCTGCGACGCTCACTTTGGCGACGACGGTGGGGAACAAGGCTTACTTTCGCGCCGGCGCCACCGACATCCTCTTCCAGATCTGGGAGGTGTGCTACGAGGGCGGTGCCCTGCAGCAGAAGGTGGTGGTGGACCTGCCCGCCAAGACCAAGAAATCCATGATTGCTTCCCATGCGCAGAAGCTCTCCATTCCTACCTTCGACATCGACCCCGCCACGGGTGAGCAGCGCCTGCTGCACGCCTACCTGATGGTACCGGAGAATCCGC
Source organism: Bacteroidales bacterium (assembly GCA_016288055.1). Lineage (GTDB taxonomy): Bacteria > Bacteroidota > Bacteroidia > Bacteroidales > UBA932 > Cryptobacteroides. The sequence continues at coordinate 6,353 of JAEEXZ010000054.1, read as the reverse complement.
TGCCCGCCGACGCTGCCCGCCTCATGGTGATGTCCTTCTACGGCGGCGAGAATGCCTACGACGTGGAGCACCAGATCTTCACCGCTGCCGGTATGTACGTGCTCAGCGCCTCGCCGCGCGGCTCCGACGGCTTCGGCCGCGACTTCGCAGCCCTGAACGACCACGACCTGGGCGGCAACGAGACCATCGACATGATCTACTGCGCCCGTTACGTGTCCGAAATGCTGAATATTCCGCCCGAGCGGGTGGGCTGCTTCGGCATGAGCCACGGCGGCTACGAGACCATGCGTCTGATGACTTTCCCCGGCGAGGTGAACGGCTTCAAGACTTCTTTCCCCTTCGGTTTCGGTGTGGCTGTCGCTGGTTTCTGCGACATCATCTGGGAGCACTACCACTCCAATATCCCCGACTGGGACTATCTGGAGGCCGGTGACCCCGTTACCGAGAAGGAGAAACTCATGGACCGTTCCCCCATTAATCATGTAGATAAGGTAAGCGGCCCTATGCTCCTGATTCACGGCGACCACGACGACCGCGTGGACATCTTCGGCTCCAGCATGCTGTACGATGCCCTCAAGGCTCAGGGCTCCCCGGTGGAGTTCGTGGTTATGGAGGGCCAGGGCCATGGTTATAAGGGCATTGACAACCAGATGAAATACTATAGAAGTATTCTCGATTTCATTCAAAATTATTCGGGAACAAAATAATATAGCTTACATTTTGTAAGCTATATAGGGCGTAAATAATATTCATTTTAATTTCGCCCGCAAAAAGTTCCTGACTGTTAATATTTCCGGCTAAGTTCCTGCTGTTTTGTGGGTTGCTTAGCCGGATTTCGTATGTCTAATAATGCATATAGAATGAATATACATGAATATCTTTGGCTTTTATTCATAAAATTTTAAATAATCATTGGATTCTTAAAAATATTTCTTTTTCTTTGTCACCGTCAGTAAAGTAGTGAAACCAATTAAGCTATTCACAATGAAAGGTATCAAGTTTTTGATCTCTGCCGTCCTTTTTGTGTTCGGTGTGTCTGTCTATGCACAGAATATCACTGTTAAAGGTACGGTTGCAGCCGGGGATGGAGAGCCCGTTGCCGGCGCGTATGTCTTTGTGAAAGGTTCCACCAATGGTCAGCTTACAGACCTCGATGGTGCTTTTACCCTTTCCAATGTTCCCACTAACGGAACTCTGGTCGTTGCCTTCATGGGCATGAAGACCACGGAAGTTCCTGCTGCTCCCAGTGTATCCGTCGTTATGGAGTCGGATGCAGAGTATCTGAAAGAGGTGGTTGTAACAGCCATGGGCATTTCCCGTGAGAAGAAGGCGCTGGGATATGCCGTGACCGAGGTGGGTGGAGATGAGATGACCAAATCCCGTGGTGGTCTCAACAACCCCGTGAATGCCCTGCAGGGTAAGATTGCCGGTCTGCAGATTACCTCTAGCACCGGTTCCATGGGCGGCTCCTCCAAGATTCTGCTCCGTGGTGTCACTTCCCTGTCCGGCAACAACCAGCCTCTCTTTGTGATTGACGGAGTTCCCATTGAAGGCTCCGACTTCAACTCTACCGATACGGCCCGTGGCGGTGGCGGTTACGACTATGGTAACCTGGTCAACGACATCAGCCCCGACGATATTGAAAACATTTCCGTCCTGAAGGGCGCCAGCGCATCGGCCCTCTACGGTTCCCGTGCCAACAACGGTGTGGTGATGATTACCACCAAGAAGGGCAATTCCGGGAAGGACGGCCTCGGTGTCTCCTTCTCCTCCACCGTGGGCTTTGAGAAAGTGAACAAGCTCCCCAAACTGCAGACCCTCTATGGCGGCGGTTACGGAAAAGACTTTGAAACCGTGAATATCAACGGAACGGATTATCTCTATCCGGACTACGCCACCGACGAGAGCTGGGGTCCCAAATATAATGGCCAGCAGGTTCTCACCTGGTACGACCTCGCCAAGTGGGAAGCCGGCGGAAAGCAGGGCAATCCCACCACTTCTGAGTGGAAGGCTGCCGATAACGACATTGACACCTTCTTCAAGACGGGCGTCTCCGTTACCACCAACGTGGCCATTGCCCAGTCTTCAAAGAATAGCTCTGTCCGTATCTCCTACACCAACAGCGAACTCAGCGGCTATCTTCCCAACAGTTCGCAGGAAAAGAATATCGTCAACGTGAATGCCCAGGCCTTCAGCCCCGACCACAAGCTGGAAATCAGTGCCAATGTCAATTATCTGAACCAGAGCACCAAGGGCCGTTCCGAGATTGGATACGGTGACAACAACGTACTGGTGAAATTTGTCCAGTGGGGCCACCGTGAACTGGATATGAAGCAGGCCGCGGACCTGTACATCTTCCCCGACGGAACCCAGGCTTCCTGGAACCGCTCCGGCTGGGACGACCCCACTCCCGCCTACTCCAACAACCCGTACTGGAGCCGCTACAAGTGCTTCCAGAACGACAGCCGTAACCGTATTTACGGTAACCTGGGCGCCTCTTACCAGATTCTGTCCACCCTCAAGTTCCAGTACAAGGCCAATCTGGATTTCTTTGTGGACAAGCAGTTCGAGCGCAGCGCCGTAGGCTCCCAGGAGCAGTCCAAGTACAATGAAATCTCCCGCCAGCAGTACGAACTCAACCATGAGTTCCTCCTTACCTACAACCAGCAGTTCAGCAATTTCTCCGTAAATGCGTTGGCCGGTGCCAACCTCATGCGCAGGCACTACGAGTCCGTGCAGGGTTATACCGTCGGAGGCCTGGCTATTCCGGATTTCTACAATCTCAAGAATTCCATCGCTCCTGCAAAGAGCTCCAACTATGAGAGCAACAAGGCTATCAACTCTGTCTTTGCCAATGCAAGCGTAGGATTCAAGAACTTCCTTTTCGTGGAAGGAAGTGTCCGTGTGGATAAGTCTTCTACTCTCCCGAAGAACAATAACACCTATTTCTATCCTTCCGTAAGCGGCAGCTTCATCTTCTCCGAGCTTTTCTCTCCGGAGGTGAAAAACGTGATTGAGTTCGGTAAGATCCGTGCCGGTTTTGCCCAGGTGGGTAATGATACAGACCCTTATCAGATTATCACCACCTATTCCCAGTACACGAATATCGATCCCACTACTCCCGGTTACCGTCTTCCCAACACCCTCAAGAACAACCAGCTCAAGCAGGAGACCACCAACTCCTTTGAGGCCGGCCTGGAAATGGCTTTCTTTGGCGGCCGTGTAGGTTTTGACGTGTCCTACTACAACAGCGTTACCAAGGACCAGATTCTTCCTCTGTCAGTTTCGGGTACCACCGGTTATCTCTATAAGGTTGTGAATTCCGGTAAGATCAAGAATACCGGTGTGGAGTTCGCCTTCCATGCTACTCCCGTAGAGAGCAAGTGGTTCACCTGGAACACCTCCCTTACCCTCGCGTCCAATAAGAACACGGTTCTTGAGCTCATGGACGGCGTGGACTACTACCGCCTCACGGCCGCTCCTTTCAAGGCCGAAATCGGTGCCCTCAAGGGTCAGCCCTATGGCGTCATCATGGGAACTGACTATGTCTATGATGCCAACGGCAACAAGATGATCGACCCCGAAAGCGGCCTGTACCTGTCTACCGACGGCAACGAGAATCTGGGCAGCGTCTATCCCGACTTCACCGGCGGCTGGACCAACAGCTTCAAGATTGGTAATTTCGATGCCAGCATCCAGATCGACTTCTCCAAGGGCGGAAAATACTTCTCCACCTCTTATCTGTGGGGTATGTACTCCGGTATGCTGGAGGAAACCGCTGCCAACAACATCCGTGAAGACGGCATTGTCCTGGATGGCGTCATTGACAATAATGGCACCAAGAACACTACCAAGGTAGACGGTATTGATTACTGCGAGTACTTCTATGAAGGACCTGCCGCCATGAGCGTTCTCAAGTCCGACTTTGTCAAGCTGCGTGAGGTGACCCTCGGTTACACCTTCCCCGTGAAGCAGGGCAGCTTTATCAAGAGCTTCAGGGTTTCCGCCTATGGCCGTAACCTGGGCGTCTGGGGACCGGACGTGAAGCATTTCGATCCCGAGGTTGCCGTTACCAGTTCCGGTAACATCCAGGGTATCGAAGGCGGCCTGGTGGCCGGTGTGGCCAACTTCGGCTTTGGCGTCAACATTAACTTCTAAAACGGAGAACTTGTTATGAAAACCATATATAAATTTATTCTTGCGGGATCCCTTTGCGTATCGGCCCTGTCCTCCTGCATCAAAGATTCTGTCAACCAGGATCCGAACAATCCGCCGGCAGTCCCTTCCAACATGCTCATGTCCGGCGCAGAGAAATGGGTTGTGGACAATGTCTATGACGTATGGTTCAGCGGCCGTCAGTGCCTGCCCTATGCTCAGTACTGGTGCCAGCGCAACTATACGGAGGAAGACCGCTATCAGATTCGTGAAAGCACGAACAACAGCTACTTCAATTACCTGTACATGGGTGTTGCCAACCTCATCCAGGTAGAAAAGGAGAATATCGATCCGGCTACGGCTCCCGGTAATTCGGTCTATGGTGCCAATGCCAACCAGATTGCCGCCGCCAAAATCCTGAAGGTGTGGCTGATGGATATCATCACCGACACCTGGGGCAGCGTTCCTTACACGGACGTGGCAAAACTCGCCTCCGAGGATGTGTATTATTGCAAGTACGACGACCAGAAGGAACTCTACGGCACCCTCATCAGCGAACTGGATGCTGCCGTTGACATGATTGACGAGTCCGAGCCCGCCTTCACCTCCGGTGACATCATCTACGGCGGTGACGCTTCCCAGTGGAAGAAATTCGGCAACTCCCTCAAGTGCCGCCTGGCCATCCACATGTCCAAGGTGGATCCTTCCTGGAAGAGCCTGATTGCAGAGGCTGTCGCCAGCGGTGTATTCGAGGGCAATGAAGATGCCGCTACGTACCAGTATTCCGCTTCCGGTACCGACTACTGCAAACTGTATGAAGGTTTCTATGTGGACGGACGTAACGACTTCACCATCACCAAGCCCTTTGCCAACCTGCTGATGGGCGTGGCCGATAACCTCAACGGAAAGTCCCACCCCTGGGAAGGCACCCGTGATCCCCGTGCCGATATTTTCTCCCCGGGCGTGACCAAGGGCGTTCCTTACGGCGCTCCCAGCATTTACTCGGCCAAACTCCGCGCCGGTACTCCCAACTGGTATAACTCCCAGCCCGGTCACCTGAATCCCGACTTCAAGATTCCGCTGATGACCTATGCCGAGCTCCAGTTCATCCTCTCCGAGTACAAGGGCTTCTCCGACGCCGAGTTCAAGGCCGGCATCGAGGCTTCCATCAACTACTGGGCCGATGCTTACGGCACCAGCGCAGACGCATCCGAAGTGGCCGATTACATTGCCGCCGTCGGCACTGCGACTGCAGAAAAAGTGGCCGTCCAGAAGTACATCGACCTGTGGCTCAACGGTACCGAAGCCTGGACCGAGATTCGTCGTACCGGTTATCCCGAGCAGGTCCTTCGCCCTGGCGAATACACCTGCGAGGATCCCAACGATGCATCGGCCGAACCCGTCAAGTTCACAGCTCTCTCCGAAGTGAAGGGTGACATCATCGCCCGCGTGAAGTATCCTACCAACGAGAGCACCCTCAACGGCGAAAACTGGAAGGCTGCCGTGGCCAAACTCCAGGATGGAACCAACAATTACTACAGCAAGATGATCTGGGATGTCCGTACCTCTACTTATGACCATCCGGTCAATAAGTAAAATTGCCAAAGTCTAAAATAATTCGTAAATTTGCGCCGCTCAATTAGAGTGACGCAAATTTTTTTAAACACATAGAATTATGCAGATCGTATCCGTATTCGGTAGAGAGATCCTGGATTCCCGCGGAAATCCTACCATCGAAGTTGAAGTTACCCTTGATTCCGGTTTTGTGGGTGTTGCCGCTGTTCCCTCCGGCGCTTCCACCGGTGAGAACGAGGCCCTCGAGCTCCGTGATGGCGACAAGAAGCGCTATGGCGGCAAGGGCGTTCTCAAGGCCGTTGACAACGTGAACAAGGTGATCGCCCCCGAAATCGTGGGCATGGATGCCACGCAGCAGCGCGCCATTGATAAAGCCATGATCGAACTTGACGGTACTGCAACCAAGAGCAAGCTGGGCGCCAACGCCATTCTGGGCGTTTCCCTGGCCGTTGCCAAGGCTGCTGCCGCCGAACTGGGTCTTCCCCTGTACCGCTATCTGGGCGGCACCAACGCTTATGTGCTTCCCGTTCCCATGATGAACATCATCAACGGCGGTGCACACTCCGATGCTCCCATCGCTTTCCAGGAATTCATGATCCGTCCTATCGGCGCCAAGAACGAGG
>JAEEXZ010000012.1 GCA_016288055.1 Bacteroidales bacterium | reverse complement strand
TAAATTTGCAGATTCAAATCGCTATATAAATGGAAAGAAGAACCCGCGTTAGATTTGCCCCGTCGCCCACCGGTCCCCTGCATATGGGCGGTGTAAGGACGGCACTTTATAATTACCTGTACGCCAAACAGAAAGGCGGAGATTTCATTATCCGCATCGAAGATACTGACTCCCATCGCTTTGTACCCGGAGCCGAGGCCTACATCATCGAGGCCCTGAACTGGTGCGGCATCATTCCCGACGAGGGCGTTGACGAGAACGGCAAAGTGGTGGAGGTGGCTTCCGAGAAGCACCCCCACGCTCCCTATCGGCAAAGCCAGCGCCGCCCCATCTATCGGCAATACGCCGAGCAGCTCGTAGAGGCCGGCTGGGCGTACTACGCGTTCGACAGCGCCGACGAGCTCAATGAAAAGCGCGCCGCCGCCGAGGCCAAGGGCGAAACCTTCATGTACAACGCCGCCACCCGCAAGGAGCTTCGCAATTCCCTCAGCCTTCCCGAGGCCGATGTAAAGCGCCTCCTCGAAACCACCACCGATTGGACCGTCCGCTTCAAGATGCCGGAAAACCGTGTGGTGAAGATGGACGACCTCATCCGCGGCCACGTGGAAGTGAACACCGACACCCTGGACGACAAGGTGCTGTGGAAGCGGGCCGATGAACTGCCCACCTACCACCTCGCCAACATCGTGGACGACCACCTCATGGAAATCACCGAGGTCATCCGCGGCGAGGAGTGGCTCCCGTCCCTGCCGCTCCACTACCTGCTGTACGAGGCCTTCGGCTGGACCGACACCATGCCCCGTTTCGCCCACCTGTCCCTGCTGCTAAAACCCGTCGGCAACGGAAAACTGTCCAAGCGCGACGGCGACAAACTGGGCTTCCCGGTATTCCCGCTGGCCTGGAAGAACCCCGAGACCGGAGAAGTGTCCCACGGCTACCGTGAGGACGGCTACTTCCCGGAGGCTTTCGTGAACCTGCTGGCCTTCCTGGGCTGGAACCCCGGCGACGACCGCGAGATGTTCACCCTGCCGGAACTGGTGAAGGCCTTCTCCCTGGACAAGGTCCAGAAAGCCGGCGCCAAGTTCAACCCCGACAAAGCCAAATGGTATAATAAGGAGTATCTTCGCCTGAAGACCACCTCCGAACTCACAGACCTGTTCATCCCCGTCCTGGAAAGCCATGGCATCAAGGTCAAAGAAGGGGCATGGGCCGATTTCGACACCCATACCTTCAACCGTGAATACGTAGAAGCGGCCGTGGAACTGGTCAAGGAGCGCGCCACTTTTGTGGCCGATATGTGGGACATCGCCCACTTCCTCTTCGTGGCTCCCGCCGATTTCGAGGCCTTCGGCATCAAAGCCGGAGCCGGACTGCCTTCCAAGCCGGTGGATCCCAACCGTCCTGTGGACCCTCGGGCCAAGGTGTTCGACGATGCCGCCACCGCTCCCTTCCTGGCCAAAGACGTGGACAAATTCTGGAAGCCGGAGCACTATGAGAACTGCTTCGAAGTTACCCAGTACATCTCCGGTGCCGAATTCGGCTTCGACGACCTGGACGTCTATCGCGGCGCCATGACTGCAGAGGCTCTGGAAACCGCCATCGAAGACTACATCAAAATGCGCGAATACCCGATGGGTAAAGTGATGAACAGCCTGCGCCTGGCCCTCACCGGTGCCGCCAGCGGCCTGGGCATCGCCGCCATTCTGGGCTTCATCGGCCGCAAGGAATTCGCCCGCCGTATGACATACGTTGCCAATCGCCTCGGCCGCATCTAGCCTGGAGTGTAATTGCTTGCTCCACAGCGTTTTACAATTCGTCGGGTGCACCTCGAGGTGCACCCGACGTTGCGTAATCGGCAATCCCACAGCGATTTACGCATCAGCTGTCATCATGGAGAAATCGGCCGATTTGATATTCCTGGGCGCTGGTCGTCCGCCTCAGGACGCTGGCTATCCGGGCTTTCATCTCCGGGGAGGCAGAAAGGATGCGATGCGGATTGGACGCAAATGACGAGGCAGATAGCATCTTTATCATCTGCGTATAGGGTTCGTCGGAGTCGTTTCGGTACTCTTCACGGATATCGTACTCGCTTCCGGTATTGGAGTTGATGGCCATAACCATAGAATCGTAATCCTTGTAAAAGCTGAGTAGCAGCTCTTTGTCTATCGGCAGGTATCGGCTGATAATATAATCGGTCAGTTGTTCCTTTTCCCTGGCCGATAACCCGCCGAAAAGGCGACGGATACACCCGTAGCGCAGGTAGGCATGATCGGCCACATGCGCATCGACCTCCTTCAAGGCCGCGCGAAGGCGGGCCGATGCCTTCTCTAAGATTATCGGCTCAGAAAAAGGATGGTCATTATCGATGTAGGCCAGAAAGTTCCAGCGGTCCTGCTCGGCCCTTACGACCAGCCGTTTCTCGGAGGAATTGTTATAGCAGTAGGAGACAGTGGTGCGCACCTTCTTCTCCCCAAGCTTGAGGGCATTTCCATAAGCCTTCTCAAACAATGCACCCTTATGGCCGGAATCCCGGTTAAAGGCCTTGGCATAGGTGGAAGTCACCGTGCCGATAAACAGCGCACGCACTTTGGGCAATACGGATTTGAACAAAGTATGGTAATGGTTGTACATCAGCGCCAATGCCAGAACACTGACGCCATAACGCCAGGCCATGATGGAGAAAATGGTATAGAATACCAGCCTGTCCTCGCTGGAATAGAAGATAACGCGATACTGTTTCGCGCGCTGGAAAACATGTTCGAACGCTTCCCCGTTATACTTTCTTCTGTGACCTCTCATAATTTGCCATTTTTGAGATCACAATTATATGTTATAAAAAACGGGAATAAAACAATCGGCTGAAAAAAATAGTGGTTTTAGCCGTTTATTATATGTTTTAGCCGATTGGCAGAATCGGCCCTGCCTGAAATCGGCCCCGCCTCGGCTGGAGCGCATCGTGCTGGTTTACAGCTAGTTGTAAAACGACGGGTGCACCGCCAAGTGCACCCGATAATCTGCAAACAGCTGAAAGTCAGCGAAATATGCTCCAGGCGGGACTAGTGCTTGCGCCGGATGGCGGGCGTAATCTCGAGGTCGCTCTTGGGAGCACCGGGCTCCAGGCACAGGACGGGGCGGACGTCGCTCGCGAAGCTGAAGTGCTTGGCGTTGTCCGAATTGTTATAGCCGATTTTGACAGGGTCCGGGCCGGCGGGGATGTGCATCTCGCCGCTGTGCTCGGTCTCACCCCAGTCGAAATTCTCGTCGATGATGACCAGGTTCCCGAGGTTCTTGTCCAGGCCCAGGCCGCCCAGGTCCATCTCGAAACCCGTGACGATGGCCGTGATGCGCACCTTGTCGCCGAATTCGGGATCGTTGTCCCAGATGATACCCTTCTTGAAGTGGTTGGCGTCGCCGGTGTATTCGGAAATCATGTCGTCGATGCGCTCGAGGTCACTCATCTTGGCACCGCGTTCATTGTTGCCGGTAGTGATGTTCACCAGGACATTCTTGGCGGTCTTGAGGTCGAAGTCATTGAGCAGCGGACTCTCGAAAGCGCCCTTCACGGCCATCTCCAGACGGTCGTTGCCGGTGCCTTCGCCGCTTCCCATCAGGGCCATGCCGGAGTTCCGCATCATCTTGCACACATCCTGGAAGTCCACGTTGATGTAGCCGGCGCAGTTGATGACCTCGATGATGCCGCGTACGGCGGTGGCCAGCACTTCATCGGCCTTGGGGAAGGCTTCCTGGATAAGGGTGTCCCCGAAGAACTGGTAAAGCTTCTCGTTGTTGATAATCAGGAGGGAATCGACGTTCTTCTCCAGCTCGTGGATGCCGTCCACGGCCTTGGACTGGCTCTCGTTACCCTCGTTGCGGAACGGGATGGTCACGACGGCCACGGTGAGTATTCCGCGGTCTTTCGCCATCTTGGCGATAACCGGGGATGCACCTGTACCCGTACCGCCGCCCATGCCGGCCGTGATGAAGAGCATCTTGGTGCCGCAGTCCAGCACTTTGTGGGCAATCTCGTCCTGGCTTTCCAGTGCGGCGTTGCGGCCGGCGGTGGGATCGGTTCCCGCCCCCAGTCCGTTCTGGCCCATCTGGATCTTTACCGGGACCTCGCTCGAGGAGAGGGCCTGGGCGTCAGTGTTGCATACGATAAAACTGCAGCCCTGAATGTTCTGCTTGTACATATAGTTCACGGCATTGCAGCCGCCGCCACCCACGCCGATGACCTTGATGATGGCGCTGTCCTCTTTCCAATCCAGGGGGACGATGTTGTTGTCTGCGTACATTACTCTTCTTCTTTATTGGCGCTGTCGTAGAACTTCAGCGCGGTGTCTTCAACGTTTTTCCAGAAAATGCTAAGGATGCCGGTCTTCTCGCTCTTGGCTTTGGGAACCTTGACCTTGGTGGTCTTCTGCGGCTTCTCCTTGGGCTGTGCCTCGCCGAATTCCTCCGGCTGGAAGAGCGTTTCCTTCGGCTTGGTCTCGTCGGTCACTTCCACCTCCACGGTCTCCTCCTCTTCGGGCTCGACGACCTCCGGGGCGCTCACGCAGTCCGGCAGATTGTCGTCCTTGGCGGAGAGAATCATGCCGATAGCCGCCGTCGCCGCCGTGGAATAGACGCCGCTTCCGGCCGATGCAGAGAAAGTGAACCGGGGATAGCCCTTGATGACATTATAGCCGGACATCTCCTCGATCAGGCTCTTGAAATTGACCAGTTCCGCGCCGCCGCCGGTGAGGACGATGCCGCTGCGCAGGGAATTCTGCAAGCCGCTCTCCTGGATATAGAAGAGCACGGCGTCCACGATTTCGCGGGCACGGCAGTCGATAATCTCGGAAATATAGCGGACGGGAACCTCCTTGAAGGGTTCCGTCAGGCGGATCTGCAGCACCTTTTCGCTCAGCGTGGCCAGCTTACCGGGCTGGGCGGCGCCGAAGCGTCTCTTGATCTTCTCGGCCAGGTCCTCGGAAATGGAGCATTCCGTCCGGATGTCGTTGGTGATGGACTTGCCGCCGAAAGGAATGGAAGCGTAGTAGCGCATGATGCCGCCGTGATAAATGGCCACGGAAGTGACGCCTGCGCCTACATCCACCAGGGCTACGCCGCCCATGCGCTGTTCCTCGGTGAGCACGGTCTTGGCCACCACCTCCGGCAGGAAGTACTTCTTGGCCACGGCGATGCTCAGGCTGTTGAATATCTTGTCCAGGGCGGTGGTCGCCTTCCGGCTGCCGATGAACACCTTGAAGTTACCCTCCAGGGTATTGGAGAGGGTGCCCACGACATCACTTTCCACCAGCTGGATTTCGTCGTCGATGGAGAAGGACTGCGCCACGGCGCCGTACATGATCTGGCTGTCCGGATTGGGCAGCGGATAGGTTTCCAGTGCCATGGACTTCAGGGCCTGGACCTCCTCGGCGGTGATGTAGTCGTCCGGACTGGTCCGTTCGATGCGGGCCGATGCCGTCACCTGCGCCACTTCGTTGCGCGGCATGCCCACTACCACCTGCAGGATCTTGATCATCAGTTCCTTCTCTGCTTCCTGCACGGCCTGCTTAAGCCTTTGCGAAGCTTTGAGCGGGTTGGAAATCATGCTGTAGCGGATGCCTTCCGAGGGCGTTTCCTTGTAGTACACGATCTGGACGTCGTTGCCGGTCACTTTGGCCACGCACAGTCCGAACTTGGAACTGCCCAGATCGATTGACGCAATGTACTTCTCTTCCATATTTCTGTTTTTATTTTCTGCAAATAATCTGTCCCCGGTAGCGGAGATCGACGGTGCGGTATTCCGGGTGGACCGGCACCACACTCTCATAATAGGCTTTCATCAGCAGCAGTTTCTCTTCCACACGCACGGGCTCTCCGAAGATGAACTGCTCCCGTCCCTCGCGGGGGATGAGGACGAGGTCCTTGCGGGGAGTCACCGTAATCTTCACGATATTGTGCTCCCACACCGTTCCGCGCATGGTATTGATCATTCCGATCATCTGCTCCAGCCAGGCCTTCTCGGAGGCATCGGCCGGAGACCCCTTGAATCCGCGGGGAATCTTCATGGGGATGGCGCCGGCGACCACGGGGACATCGGCACTGCCGCGGGCCTGCAGGGGGAAGACGAAGCCGGTGGCATCGGCGTAATAGCCGTTGCTGCCGTCGTCAAACCGCACCACCGGTTCCCGCTGGCTGAGCCGCACGTGGAGGATGCCGTCGTCGGTGAGCCATGCCTGACAGTCGCGCACCACCGAGTGCGCCTGAACCAGCTTCTCGATACCTGCGAGGTCCACGCTGTCCAGCGGGAGTCCTGCGTAGGCCCTGTATTCCTTTTCCAGCCACCGGGCCACATCTCCCTTCCCGACAAACTGGCGCTGCAGCGAGTCGGTAATGGTGACGTCAAGGCTTCCTTTCCCCTGACACGTACGCTGCCGCCTGTCACGCTCCGACATCGCGGACGTGATCATCCAGACGGCCATGCATCCTATCAGGAGCAGAAGGCCCAGGCCTTTGCGGAAAAAGGGTTTCATAAGCGGCTTTTCAGTAGCTCAGTAATCGGTTCAATATAGCGGTCGATATTCCCTGCTCCGAAGGTGACCAGTACATCGACCGGTTCATCGGCGAGGTAATCCATGAGTTCTTCTTTCTTGAGCAGCACTTTCTGCGGGGCGGTGACATCCTTGAAAATCATCTCGGAAGTGACGCCGGGGATGGGTTCCTCGCGGGCGGGATAGATGTCCAGCAGGATGAGTTTGTCCACCATCGAGAGCGACTGGGCGAACTCCTCCGCGAAGTCCCGCGTACGCGTATAAAGGTGCGGCTGGAAGATGGCGGTAATCTTGCGGCCGGGGAACATTCCGCGTATGGAGGTGATGGCCGATGCCAGCTCGGCCGGATGGTGCGCGTAGTCGTCGATGTACGTCAGGCGGGGGCTGCTCACATGTACCTCGAGGCGGCGTTTCACGCCTTCGAACGTGCCGATGGCCTTCTTCACGGCCTCAGGCTCCAGGCCGAAGGTAAGGGCGATGGCCGCGGCCGCCACGCTGTTCTCCGCATTCACCCAGCCGGGCGCTCCCACGCGGATGCCCTTGAGCACGCCGCCGGGGTACTGGAGGTCGTAGTGGAAGCAGCCGCATTCGTCGGGCTGCGGGTTCAGGGCGCAGAAGTCCGCGTCCGGGTCCGTATAATGATAGGTGAGCACCTTCGCCTTCGTGTCTTCAGGGCCGATAGGCGTTCCCTTCTTGGCAATCACGGTGCCGGTGACCTGGCTGGCGAAGGCCTTGAAGGCTTCCACCACATGGGCGTAGTCCCCATAGATGTCCAGATGGTCCGGATCCACGGCCGTAATGACGGCAATCTCCGGATGCAGCTGCAGGAAAGAGCGGTCGAATTCGTCGGCCTCCACCACCACATTGTTCTTCCGGGACATGAGGAGGTTGGTGCCGTAGTTGCGGGAAATGCCGCCGAGGAAGGCGCTGCAGCCCTCGCCCGTCTCCGTGAAGATGTGGGCGGTGAGGGTGGAGGTGGTGGTCTTTCCATGCGTTCCGGCTACGGCCAGGCAACGCTGCCCGCGGGTGATTTCACCCAGGGTACGGGACCGTTTCACCACATTGTAGCCTCCGTTGAACACCTTCTGCATCTCTCCCAGGTCCCGGGGCACGGCAGGGGTGTAAACCACAAGCGTTTCCGCTACGTCGGCGGGCACCAGGTCCGGCCGGTCCTCGTAGTGTACGGCAATTCCTTCCTTCTCCAGTTGGGCCGTGAGCTCGGAGGGTGTACGGTCATATCCCGCCACGTCGTATCCCTTGAACTTGTAGTAGCGGGCCAGTGCGGACATTCCGATTCCGCCGATTCCTATAAAGTAAACGTTCTTCATATCAGTTTGTAAACTTCGTCACAGATAACCTGTGAGGCATTTCTGAGCGCCAGCGACTCGGCATTCTTCTCCAGTACGCTGCGGCGTTCGGTATTCTTGAGCAGGCCGATGGCGGTGGACATGAGCTCCTCCGCGGCATCGGCGTCGTTCACCAGCATGGCAGCCTCTTTGCGCACCAGCGCCATGGCATTGTGCGTCTGGTGGTCTTCGGCCACATTCGGGGAGGGAACGAAAACGACGGCCTTGCCCATGGCGCAGAGTTCGCTTACGGAGCTGGCTCCGCTGCGGGAGATCACCACGTCGGCGGCGGCATAGGCCAGGTCCATCCGGGCGATGAAATCGAAGGGATGGATATCCTCAATCTCCGGATGGGCTTCCATGAAATTGTCCACGCTGGATTTGTAGTATTTGCCGCACTGCCAGATGATCTCGATGTCCTCCCCGTCGGGGCGGCCGTCCTGAATCCAGTTTTCCACGGCGTTGTTCAGCGTCCGGCTTCCCAGGCTGCCACCAACGATGAAGAGGTGTTTCTTCAGGGGTGACAGGCCGTAGTACGCGCAGGCCTCGGCCTTCTTTTCGGCGCTGGCCGGCTGCGATACAGCTTCGCGGATGGGGTTTCCGCTCTTGACGATTTTCTCCTTCGGGAAGAAGCGCTCCATGCCGTCGTAGGCGACGCAGATGGACTGCACGCGGGAACCCAGCAGCCGGTTGGTAACGCCGGCGAATCCGTTCTGCTCCTGGATGACGGCGGGAATCTTCATGCCCGTCGCGGCCCACAGGAGGGGAGCGCTGGCAAAACCGCCGACGCCGATCACCACGTCCGGCTTGAACTCCTTGAGCAGTTTTTTCGCACGGCTGACGCTGTCCAGCACGCGGATGGGAACCGTCAGGTTGTTCATTACATTATGGAAGCTCAGGTGGCGCTGCATGCCCACCATCGGCAGGCCTACGATTTTGTAGCCCTCGGCCGGCACCTTGTCCATTTCCATCTTTCCCTCAGCGCCCACGAAGAGAATCTCCGTCTCCGGGTTCAGCTGTTTGAGTTTGTTGGCGATGGCGACGGCCGGGAAGATGTGGCCTCCCGTTCCGCCTCCGCTGATTATTACTCTGATTGCTTTGTATTCCATTATGCAGTTGTATCTTGCGTCCAATCGTGTTCGATGATGGGCTCGGCCTCGGCTTCCTTGCGGGCCATGTTTTCCTTCGCGTCCTTCGAGATGGCCAGCAGGATGCCGAACACGATGCTGAACACCAGGAAAGAGTTGGTGCCGTGGCTCACCAGCGGGAGCGTCTGCCCCGTCTGGGGAACCAGGGGAAGGTGGACGTTCACGGCCATGTGCATGAACGCCTGGCCCGTGACCAGGATAATCAGGCCGGTCACGATCATTTTGTCGTAATAGTTGTCGCACATCTTGGCGACGAGCGTACCCCGCGCCAGCAGGCTGAAGTACAGGATAATCAGGATGAGCGCGCCCCACAGGCCCGTCTCCTCCACGATAAAGCTGAACATGTAGTCTCCGAAGATGACCGGCACCTGGTACTTCTGCGTGCTGTTGCCGATCCCTTTTCCCCAGAAGCCACCTTCCTTGATGGCCAGGAGGGCACCCACGGGCTGATCCAGCTTGGCGCGGGCCTGCCGCCATTCGAGGGATTCCCGCTTGCTGGAGATGAGCTGCCGCATGGTGGCTTCGTCGTCCTGTGTGATACGGCCGATAGCCGTGCCGATACGACTCTCCTTGAGCCAGCCGGATTTGTAGGCGAAGAACATCATCCCTACCCCCAGCAGGCCCACGGCCACCACAATGCCGATGTCGCGCCAGTCGATGCCGCCCACCAGTACCATCAGCACCATGATGGCGCCGATGAAGATGGCCGACGAGTTGGAGCCCATCATCACCATGAGCGTAGTGCTCAGGATGGGGAAGTAGATGTAGAGAACCTTCTGCCAGATGTCTTTTTCCAGGAAGGCCAGGCGTTCATATCGCTGTGCCAGGAGGGGCAGCCACTTGAATTCCCCGCGCTTGAACGTGTCCAGGGCCCAGCCCAGGTACATGATCATGAACAGTTTGACGAACTCGTAGATGTGGATTTGCTTGCCGGCCACCAGCAGGATGCGCCGTGCGCCGTTGATCTCACCGGCGCGTATGAAGCCCAGGTTCAGGTTCATCACCAGGATGATGAGCACGCCCAGCGAGGCGGCATAGCCCAGCATGGAAAGTTTCTTGTACCACTCCGCGCGGCCCAGGAAATACAGGGTGAAGATGAGGAAGAAACCGATGGCGACCACCTTGAGCTGGTCCACCATGATGGTGACGCGGTCGCTGCCCGTGTCGTTGGCCAGACGCGGGGTGCTGGAGAACACGGAGATGACGCTGATGAGCATCAGGAACAGGGCGATCAGGAAAATCACCTTGTCCCCGGTGAAACGGTCCATCAGGTTCACTAGGTGTCCCAGGAATCCGGTTTGGTTCTTCTCTTCGGACATGGTCTCTTACAGGTTACGGACGGCAGCCTTGAACTGCTCGCCACGGTCTTCATAATTCTTGAACAGGTCGAAACTGGCGCAGCAGGGGCTCAGGAGCACCACGTCGCCGGACTCGGCAAATTCCGCTGCCTTCCTGACGGCTTCTTCCGCGCTGAGGGCATCGGCCATCTTGGAAACCATCCCGCCGAAGGCGGCATGGATCTTGGCATTGTCCACGCCCAGGCAAACGATGGCTTTCACTTTTTCTTTTACCAGCTGGTCCAGGACGCTGTAGTCGTTTCCCTTGTCGGTGCCGCCCACGATCCATACGACGGGACGTTTCTGGCACTCCAGGGCGTACCATGCGCTGTCCACGTTCGTGGCCTTGGAGTCGTTGATATAGAGCACGTCCTTGATGCTCAGGACGGGTTCCAGGCGGTGCTCGATGGGCTCGAAGGTGGCGAGGGACTTGCGGATGACCTCGTTCTCGATGCCGGCGGCCTTGGCGGCCAGGGCGGCTGCCATGGAATTGTAGATATTGTGCTTGCCGCCCAGGGCCAGTTCCTCGAGGAAGATGTCGGTCTCTTCTTTCTCGTAGCGGAGGACGATCTTGTCGCCCTTGAGGAAGGCGCCCTGCTCAACCTCCTTCTCCTGGGAGAAGGGCAGCATCTTGCAGCGGAGGACGATCTTGGACAGATGTCCCACGGTGATGGCATCGTCGGAGTCGAAGATAAAGCAGTCCTCCCCGCGCAGGTTCTGGGTAATCTTGAACTTGGCGGCGATGTAGTTTTCCATCTTGTGGTCGTAGCGGTCCAGATGGTCGGGGGTGATATTGGTGATGATGGCGATGTCCGGACGGAAATCATAGATGTCGTCCAGCTGGAAGCTGCTGATTTCCAACACGTAGTAGTCGAAGTGCTCGGTAGCTACCTGATAGGCGTAGCTCTTGCCGATGTTCCCGCCCAGGCCCACGTTGAGGCCGGCCTGCTGGAGCAGGTGGTAGATGAGGGACGTCGTGGTGGTCTTTCCGTTGGAGCCGGTGATGCAGATCTTCTTCGCGCTGTCGAAGCGGCTGGCGAATTCGATTTCGGAAACCACGCGGATGCCTTTCTCACGGATCTTCTGTACCATGGGAACGGTTCCGGGGATGCCGGGACTCTTGACCACTTCGTCGGCATTGAGGATGAGCTCCTCGGTGTGCTGTCCCTGCTCGAAGGGGATCTCCCACTTGCGGAGGGTATCGGCATACTCCTGCTTGATCTGCCCCTTGTCGCTGAGGAACACATCGAATCCTTTCACTTTTGCCAGTACTGCAGCGCCTACACCGCTTTCGGCACCGCCCAAAACTACAATTCTTGCCATATTATCTTATCTTTAATAAAGCCAAAGTACTTACAGCCAGCACAATACCCACAATCCAGAAACGGACGGTAATCTTTGCCTCGTGCTGGGGAGGAACCGGCTTGGGGAACAGCACGGGGCCGTCCGGAGCCTTCTTGTCCTGATAATGGTGATGCAGGGGAGTCATGCTCCATACGCGATGTCCCACGCCCGTGCGTTTCTTGGTGAAACGGAACCAGAAGCGCTGGATGAGCACGGACAGGCTCTCTGCGAAGAACACGCCGCACAGCAGCGGAATCAGGAGCTCCTTGCGCATGAGCACGGCGCTTACGCCGATGATGCCGCCGATGGTGAGGCTTCCCGTGTCGCCCATGAACACCTGGGCGGGGAAGGAGTTATACCAGAGGAAGCCAATGAGTGCTCCCACAAAGGCGCTCAGGAAGATGGCGATTTCTCCCGAGCCCGGAATATACATGATATTCAGGAAGTTGGAATCGATGAGGTTGCCGCCCAGCCAGGCGATGATACCCAGAACCACGCCCACGATGGCCGATGTCCCCGCCGCCAGTCCGTCCAGGCCGTCGGTGAGGTTGGTGCCGTTGGAGCAGGCGGTGATCACGAGCACGATCATGAGCACGTAGATGGCCCACTTGGCATACCAGCCCCAGGTACCCTTGATGGGGGAGAGGGAGGCATAGTCGAATTCGTGGTTCTTGACGAAGGGAATGGTGGTCTTGGTGCTCTTGACCACGTCCTCCTGCACATAGCGGCCACTGGTGACGACGGTCTCGGTCTCCAGCGTGCGTTCGATGCTTTCCTTCACTTCCACCTTCTCGCGCACCACGATGTCGGGGCTCATCCATACGGTAAGGCCGATGATAAAGCCCAGCAGAATCTGGCCCAGGAGTTTACCCTTCTCGCTGAGGCCTTCCTTTTTGTGGCGGAACACCTTGATGTAGTCGTCGGTAAAGCCGATGGCCCCGCACCAGAGCGTGCTCACCAGCAGCAGGATGACGTAGATGTTGGTGAGGTCGCAGAACAGGAGCACGCCGCTGAGGATGGACAGGATGATGATGATGCCGCCCATCGTAGGGGTGCCCTTTTTCTGGATCTGTCCTTCCAGGCCCAGGTCGCGCACGGTTTCCCCAATCTGTTTGCGCTGGAGCAGACGGATGATGCGCTTGCCGGCGAACATGGCCACCAGCACGGCCGTCACGGCCGCCATCATGGCCCGGAAACTCAGGTAATGCATCAGTCCCAGTCCGGGGAAGTCGGCCCCGATGGACTCAAAGTATTGGAAGAGGTGGTACAGCATTATTGCAAAATCATTTTGAAGGTTTCTTCCACGATTTCTCTCTCGTCGAAATGTCTCTTTTCATGGCCGATGATCTGGTAGTCCTCGTGTCCCTTTCCGGCCAGCAGGATGGTGGCGCCCTCCGGGGCCGTCAGGATGGCGGTGCGGATGGCTTCGCGGCGGTTGGTAATGAACAGGGACTTAGCCATGCTCTCGGGGGAGAGGCCGGCCTTGATGTCGGCTATGATGGCCTCCGGATCTTCGGTACGGGGGTTGTCGGAGGTGATGACCAGGCGGTCGGCCAGTTTCTCGGCGATCTTGGCCATTTCCGGGCGTTTGGTCTTGTCGCGGTCTCCGCCGCAGCCGAACAGGCAGATGAGCTGGCGCTCCTGGGCGATGGCGCGCAGGGTGGTGAGCACGTTCTCCAGGGCGTCGGGCGTGTGGGCGTAGTCAATCACCACGGCCAGGTCGCGGGGACCGCGGATGTTTTCCAGACGGCCGGGCGCACTCTCCAGCCTGGACAGGGCCACGAGGGTTTCGTTGCGGTCTGCGCCCAGGCACACGGCGGCGCTGTAGATGGCCAGGAGGTTGTAGGCGTTGTGGGCGCCGATGAGGCGGCACCAGGTCTCTACGCCGTCAATCTTCAGGAGCATTCCCTCGAAGCTCTGTTCCATCACGCGGGCGACGTGGTCCGCCATGCCGCGCACGGAATAGGTGACAACCTTGGCCTGGGTGTTCTGCACCATCACCTCGCCGTTCTTGTCGTCGGTGTTGATCAGGGCAATCGCGTTCTTGGGCAGGTTGTCGAAGAAGAGTTTCTTGCAGCGGAGGTATTCCGCGAAGGTCTTATGGTAATCCAGATGGTCGTGCGTAAGGTTGGAGAAGATGCCCATGGCGAACTGCAGACCGGTGACGCGGTCTTGTTCCACGCCGATGGAACTCACTTCCATGAAGCAGTACTGGCAGCCCTGTTCCACCATGCGGGCGAGCAGGCTGTTCAGCGTGATGGGATCCACGGTAGTGTTCTCGGTCTCCAGGCGTTCATCGCCCACATAGTTGGCGATGGTGGACAACAGACCGCACTTGTAGCCCATGCCCCGGAAGAGGTTGTACAGCAGGGTGACGGTGGTAGTCTTTCCGTTGGTGCCGGTGATGCCCACGAGTTTCAGTTTCCGGGACGGATGATCGTAAAACTCGTCTGCCGCCAGGGCCATCGCCTTGCGGCTGTTCTCCACTACCTCGAACTGGACAGATCCTATGTCTTCGGGGATGTGTTCGCAGATAATGCCCGTTGCGCCTTTGTCGATTGCGCTCTTGATATAGTCGTGGCCGTCGCTCGCATAGCCTTTGACGGCTATGAACAGGGCGCCCGGAACCACTTTCCGGGAATCGGCGGTAATTAATGTGAAGTCTTTATAATTCATATCGTTAGTCTTTCAAGTTCATGTCAGGTACCGCGGCTGTGCGGCGCAGCTCCGGACGCCAGTCGCTGTCCAGGGCGTAAATCTTGTCAACAATCTCCCGTACCGCGAGGGCCGGCATCGTGCCGCCGTAGAAGCTCTTGTGGGAGAGGTAGGAGTAAACGGTGACCAGGATGGTGTATTTGGGGTCATCGGCCGGGAAGAAACCTACGAAGGTACCCTGGTTCTTTTTCTGGCCCAGTGCGTCGGTATAGGGATCGCGGCTGCCCTTGCGCTCCTCGGGGGTGAGTACTACGCGGGCCGTGCCGGTCTTTCCGCACACGGGGAGTTTGGCGCCCTTCAGGCGGGTGGCGGTACCGCTGTTCACCACGGCGCGGAGTGCGCGGGTGACGGTATCGGCCGTAGCGGCGGAGCAGATGCTCTCGTTCAGGGCCGAAGGGACGAATTTCCGGATTACCTTGCCGTCCTTCTCGATGCTTTCCACCAGATAAGGCTTCATCATACGGCCCTTGTTGGCGATTCCGTTATAGAAGGTGGCTACATGCAGCGGGGTGACGCTGATACCGTATCCATAGGCGGTGGTACCCAGGGTGGTGCCGGACCAGCCGGGCGTCCCGGGGCGGTTCACCACCGGCTTCCCCAGTCCCGTGATGTCAAAGTCGAAGGCTTCTCCCAGGCGGTAGGAATAGATGTGGTCGAAGAGTTCCTGCGGCTGCGCGCCGTAGTAGTTCTCCGCGAGATACGCGAACACATAGTTGGAGGAAATCTCAAAGCCGTGCATCACGCTGATGTTGCGGCGGCCTGTTTCCCGCTGGTAATCCAGGATGTGGATGTCCTGGTTGTATTTGGGGACCAGCCCGTTGTTGGTGGGAATGGTCTGTTCAAGACTTCTGACATAACCGTCTTCCACCACGGAGAGCAGGGTGACGGTCTTCATCACGGAACCCTGTTCGCCGACTTCGCGGAGAGCCAGGTTTTCGCGCTCCCACAGGGTGGTCTGCGGAGTGGCGCCGCGGGAGAGGTTCACCATGGCGCGGATGGCGCCGGTTTTTGCCTCCATGATGATGCAGATGCCTGCACGGATGTCCTCGTTGGCGTTGATCTGCGCGCGGAGGGCTTTGTCGGCAATATCCTGGAAGTCCACGTTGAGGGTGGTGCGGATGTCATTTCCGTCCTGCACTTTCACGGCGGCGGAGTCCAGGTCCCGGATCCATCGCTTGTTGTCCGTGACGCGGCGCCACTCGTATCCTTCTGTCCCGTGCAGTTCCGTGTCGAAGCTGGATTCCAGCCCAATCCGGTTCTGCTCCTTGACATAGCCGATGACGCGGCGGGCCAGGGAGTCGTACGGGTAGATGCGTTCCTCGTGCTCTTCCACGATGATGCCGCCGGTATAGGGGCCCTCCTTGAACAGGGGGAAGGTCCTCACGCGCTGGATGGTGGCGAGGTCCAGGTTGCGCTGCAGGCGCAGGTAGCGGGTGCCTTTCTGGCGGCCGCCCAGAATCATGGCGGCGTACTGCTCGGCGCTGCGGTCCTGGAATTCCGCGCTCAGGCAGCGGGCCAGGTCACGGGCCTTGTTCTTCCAGACGCGCTCGAGGCTGTCCTTGCCGTCTTCCTGGTAGTCTTTCTTGCGCACCGTGCAGTCCATATAAAGGTCGTAGAGAGGGGCCGATATGGCCATCGGCCGCCCGTCCGTCGCCAGGATGCGTCCCCGCACGGGATGGTCCACGTGCTTCTGCTCCACAGGACGGAAGAGGCCGATGACGCTGCTGTCCACGGTATAGGTGGTCTGGATCTTGACAATCCAGGCCAGGATGAATCCACCCAGGACCATGAACATCAGGGACAGGAAGAACATGACCACATGGATGCGGTCGCGGTTCTGAATACTGTCCTTTATTTCGCTGTTCTCTCTCATCTTTTCTTGATGACGCTTGCGGGCTCGCTGGGAAGCGCGGCTTCCGAGCCCAGTTCTCTCAGACGGGTTTCAGCGGCTGAGGCGCTGTGCAGTTTCACAAGGGCGGCCTCTTTCTCGGCGTGGTGGATGCGCAGGCGCTCCAGTGCGGCCTTGTTGTCTCCCACCCGGGCCAGGGTTTTATCTACCTGCAGGCTCAGCAGGATGGTCATCCACATGAGCAGGAAGAGGTACATGATGTGCATGTAGAACTTGTCGGCCCTCAGGCGAAGCAGCAGCTCGCCGCTTCGGATGGCCCGGAAGGTGTTCCGGATGGCATGCAGGATAGTCTTTATGCTCATTGTCCGTCCCTCCTCTGCGCTATGCGGAGCTTTGCGCTGCGGGCGCGGGTGTTCTCCGCGATTTCACTTTCTTCCGGCAGGATGGGCTTGCGGTTCACGGCCTCCAGGGGAGTGACCGTGTTGCCGTAGAGGTCTTTCTGCTGCACGCCGTCCACGTTGCCGGTCTTGATGAAGTTCTTCACCATGCGGTCTTCCAGGCTGTGGTAGGTGATGACGACGAGCCGGCCTCCGGGTTTGAGGCTGCGGGCGGCGCCGTCGAGGAACTTCTCCAGGGAACGCATCTCCTGGTTCACCTCGATGCGCAGGGCCTGATAGACCTTGGCCAGTACCTTGTGCTCGGCCCCGCGGGGAAGCATGCGGGCAATGGCGTTGTCCAGGTCTCCGGTGGTGACCAGCGGCTGTTTCCCGCGGGCCTCGACGATGAGCCGGGCCATGTTGCGGGCACCGTCCACTTCTCCGTAGAGGCGGAGGATGCGCTCGATGTCTTCCTCCTGGTAGGTGTTCACAATCTGCTGGGCAGTGAGCTTGCCTTCCTGGTTCATGCGCATGTCCAGCGGGGCGTCCTCGAAGCGGAAACTGAAGCCGCGGCCGGCGGTGTCGAACTGATGGCTCGATACGCCCAGGTCGGCCAGGATGCCGTCGAACTGGACGCCCTCGTGGCGGGCGTAGTTCTCGATGAAGCGGAAGTTGTTGTGAATGAGTGTGAGCCGGGGATCCTTAGGGGCCCTGGCTATGGCATCGATGTCACGATCGAAGGCGATGACGCGGCCGCCATCGTTTAAGCGTGAAAGTAGGTAAGCGGTGTGCCCACCGCCTCCGAAAGTGGCATCTGCGTATGTACCGTCGGGATTTGTGACCAGCGCGGAAATACTTTCCGTCAGCAGTACAGGGATATGATACTCAGACATCTGAAGACCTCCTTACTTTCTTTCGGATAGTCTCAGAGCGGTGTTTTTGAATTCCTCCTCGGAAAGAAGGCTGGCCTTACGGGTTTCCGGATTCCAGATCTGGAGCTTATAGCCAACGCCGCCGAATACTACCTCTTTAGTAATACCTGCACTCTCAAGCAACTCTGACGGGATGCTCAGGCGGCCCAGTTTTCCGTCCGGAACCAGGGTGGAGACGCCGTCATTGTACTTGGTCCAAAACATAGCGTCTCCGGCATTCAGTTCGGGATCGATGGTATCCAGCACTTTTTCGCTGCGACGCTCCCATTCCTCTGCGGGGAACAGGTCTATGCAGCACTGCTGGACGTTCATTTTCACGATGAGGGTCATGTTTTCGGAGCCGCCTCGCACCATGGCGTCACGGAAAGCGGCAGGGAGCACGATGCGCCCCTTGTCATCTACTTTTCCGCTGGCGGTTCCGTAAAATCTGACCATCATTTTTGTGTTTTACTGAATACTTTCACGCTTGGGTACAAAGGTAAGAAAACTTTTCCATTTTGTTACATTTTCTTCCAAATTTTTCCACAATGTTTTCCACAGCGCAAAAAAATATCGGCGCCGTCCGACGCCGATACCGCAAGGGAAGTATTTCAGGGGCGGATTATGCCTTTTCGCCGTAGGCGAGGTCTCCGGCATCTCCCAGTCCGGGAATGATGTAGTTGTGACTGGTGAGTTCTTCGTCTATGGCGGCTACCCAGAGGGTGAAACGGTTGTCCAGTTTCTGGGCCAGCTGGTCCACGGCGTAGCGGCTGGCCACGGGGCACACGAGGTGGACGTGGAGGGCCTTGCCGCCTTCCTCCTCCAGTTTCGCCAGGGCCGATTCCATCGAGGAGCCGGTGGCGAGCACCGGATCTGCGACGATGAGCACCTTGTCTTCCAGGGGAGGGCAGGTGCAGTAATCTGCGTGGACCTTGAAGTAGTCTCCCTTTCCGAACTTGCGGAAGGTGGAGAGGAAGGCGCAGTCAGCATGGTCGAAGACGCCGAGGATGCCGTTTTGCAGGGGAAGGCCGGCGCGCAGGATGGCGGCGACGACCAGCGGGGTGTCGAAAGTCTGGACGGCGGCCACGCCCAGCGGAGTGGTCACCTGCTTTTCCGAGTAAGAGAGGGTTTGCGAGATTTCGTAGGCGAAGACGGCGCCCACCCTTTCCAGGTTGGCGCGGAAGCGCATGCTGTCTTTCTGGATGTGCACGTCGCGGATCTCTGCAATGTAGCTGCTCAGGACAGATTTCTTGTCCCCGATGTTGACGATTTTCATGGCCTGTGATTTATCTGACGGATACAAATATAACGTTTTCCGTTCAAAGACAAAAGCTTTACAGGCGTCCGACGCGTTCCTCGGAGAAAGAAAAGAAAGAATCATCGGCAATGATGACGTGGTCCATCAGGGAGATTTCGACGCTGGCGAGGGCATTGCGTACGCGGTCCGTCTGGTGGATGTCGGCCTGCCCGGGGAGAGGGGAGCCGGAGGGGTGGTTGTGCACCAGCACTACTTGCGAGCTCTGCTTCTCGATGGCGCGGCGCACGATGCGGCGGGCGTCCACCAGCGTGCTCTCCAGGCTGCCGGAACAGATCATCTCCTTGCCCAGTATGTAGTTGGCTCGGTTCAGATATATCGCCCAGCACTCCTCGTGGTCCAGATTCCTCAGGCAGGGCATCATGAGCCGGAAGACCATCTCCGGTGAGGTCACCGGGCGCTTGTCGGAGATGGCATTTTCCGCCATGCTCCTCCGGCCCAGTTCCATCGCGGCGGCAATGCCGTAGGCGCGCACTTCTCCCACGCCCTTCTGCTGGATAATCCTCTCAAGGGGCATTGCCCAGAGCAGGGTGAGCTTCCCGTCGGCCGTCGCCAACAGTTCCTGCGCTATTTCCATCACGTTTTTTCCGCCGGTTCCGCTTCCCAGAAGGATGGCGATGAGTTCGGCGTTCGACAAGGCCCTTGCGCCGCGGAGGCGCATTTTTTCCCGGGGCCTTTCTTCCGGGATCATGTCTTTGATTCGCATGGGCTTAAAAAAAGCCTCTTATCCTCTTGCGTCGGGACAAAGATAGGAATAAATCCGCTATTTGCAAATCAGGGTGGCCGATGTGCAGTCCACCACTTCCACTTCCGTGAGAGTGCGCACGGCGCGTCCCTCGGCGGGGAAGACGCACATCATGTTGTTGGAGGCGCGGCCGCAGAGCATGTCCGGATCCCGTTTGGAGGGACCTTCCACCAGCACTTCCAGCTTTTTTCCGATCTGGGCGCGGTAGCGCTCCAGGGACTTGCGGTTCTGCAGGGCGATGATTTCGTTGAGGCGGCGGTTTTTTTCATCGGCCGGTACATCGTCGGGCATGGTGCGGTTGGCCAGGGTGCCCGGACGGTCGGAGTAGGCGAACATGAAGGCCCAGTCGAAGCCCACCTGCTCCATCAAGGACAGGGTGTCCTCGTGGTCCTGGAGGGTCTCGGAGCAGAAACCGGCAATCACGTCGGTGGTGAGGCCGCAGTCCGGCATCACTTCGCGGATTTTGGCTACGCGCTCCAGGTACCACTCGCGGTCGTACTTGCGGCGCATCTTCTCCAGCATGCGGGAACTTCCGCTCTGGACGGGCAGGTGGATGTGCCTGCAGATATTCTTGTGGGCGGCCATGGTATAGATGACCTCGTCGGAGATATCCTTGGGGTGGGAAGTGGCGAAGCGTACGCGGAGGTCCGGGGCGATAGCCGCCACGCGCTCCAGCAGCTGGGCGAAGTTCACGGTTTCCGTTTCGCTTTTCCACAGGTAGCTGTCCACGTTCTGGCCCAGCAGCGTAACTTCTTTATAACCTTTCTGATAGACGTCGCATGCCTCGCGGACGATGGAGGCCGCGTCGCGGGAACGCTCGGCGCCGCGGGTGTAGGGCACCACGCAGTAAGAGCATACGTTGTTGCATCCGCGCATGATGGAGATGAAGGCCGATATGCCGTTGCGGTCCGTGCGGACGGGGGTGATGTCGGCGTAGGTCTCTTCGCGGGAGAGCAGGACGTCGATCTGCGGGCTTTCCGGGCCGATGGCTTCCAGCAGCCGGGGCAGGGAACGGTAGGCGTCCGGCCCCACGACCAGGTCCACTTTGCGGGTGTCCAGCAGTTTGTCCTTGAGGCGCTCGGCCATGCAGCCGACAATGCCTACGATGAGGGCGGGTTTGGCCTTTCTCAACTGATTGAATACCTCAATGCGGCCCCAGATGCGCTGTTCGGCGTTGTCGCGGATGCTGCAGGTGTTGGCCATCACCAGGTCTGCCTCCTCCATTACCTCCGTCCTTTCGTAGCCTGCATCGGCCAGAATGGAGAAAATCACCTCGGTGTCATTTACGTTCATCTGACACCCGTATGTCTCGATATATGCTCTTTTTTTCATGGGCTGCAAAGTTACGAAAAAAATCATTACCTTTGCCCTGATGAAAACTTTTAAGCATATCGGCATTGTTCTTGTAGTGGCCCTTTTCGCCGTCTCCTGCGGCGTCCACAAGGTCAAGGATATTTCGCTGTCCTCCGTGGGTATAGCGTACATTGTCCCTACCTCGTTCCGCTCCATGGATGCCAAGCTTATGCTGGGAATCAACAACCCCGCGATGAGCTTCGCCGTACAGGAAGTGACGGGCACCATCCGCTACGAAGAAAAACCCATCGCCCATTTCCGCACCGGCGGCATCGAGCTGCAGGGAAAGAGCGAACAGGTGTACGAGCTTCCCTGCACGGTAACCCTTGCGGAAGGAGCCTCGCTGCTGGATGTGCTGGTCATCGCTTCCCGCCGTTCACTTCAGGGCCTCAAGGCCGATGTGGACATCCAGGGAGCCCTCCGCAAGAACGGTGTATTACGTGCCCCGGTCAAATTCCGGGACCTGGACATTTCAAGTTTCTCCAAGTGATGAAAAAACGTATTGCCCTCATATTTGCCCTGCTGGCTGTCGGTTGCCTTTCGGCCCGAGCCCAGGAACAGGAAACGGTGGAGATTCCCGCAGCAGTGGATTCCACCCTGCTGGGCCGCAGCATCCTCTCGGTGCTGGGACCCGGCGTACAGGTCAACCAAAGCGCCGAGGTCCGCCAGGCCCTGGACGAATACGTGAGGGCAAACGCCCGGAAGTCCATTCCGGGGTTCCGTATCCGTGTCTTTTACGACAACGGTCCTCAGGCCCGGGCGAAGTCGGAGAGTATCGAGAACGCGTTGCGCAGCCAGTTGAATGTGGCAGTTTACCGTTCCTTCGAAAGCCCCAACTACAAGGTTACCGTGGGAGACTTCCGTTCCCGCGACGAGGCTCTGCGGGTATATAATCTCCTCAAAGGAACGTATCCCACCGCCTACATCATCAAGGAGACCATTAACTTTCCCAGATAATGGCGGCCATCAAACAGGGACTCGAGCAAAAGCTCCAGCAGAAGCTTTCACCGCTGCAGATCCAGACCATCAAGCTGATTGAAATGCCGGTGCAGGCTCTGGAGCAGCATGTCCGCGAGGTGCTCAATGACAATCCCGTCATCGACGACGATCCCCAGCAGAAGCGTGAGGACGAGCCGCGTGACGTTTCCATCTCCGAGGTGGAGGAAAAGGAGCAGAGCGGCGGTTCCCTGGAAGAGAACTACGGCCCCCAGGACGACGACATTCCCTCCTACAATCTCCATGTCAACAACTGGGGAAAGGACGAGCGTCCGGAATACAACACCTTCTCTGTCAAGCAGAGTTTCACCCAGAGCCTTCTGGAACAGCTGGGGTATCGCAACCTGACCGAGCATCAGCGCACGGTGGCAAGCTTTATCATCGGCTCGCTGGACGAGGACGGCTATCTTCGGAGGGACATCGAGTCCCTCGTGGACGACCTGGCCTTCCGCGCCGGCGTGGAGTCGTCGGCCGCCGAGGTGGAGAAGATGCTCCGCGTGATTCAGGAATTCGAGCCTTCCGGCGTGGGGGCACGGGATCTCCGTGAATGCCTTCTCATCCAGCTGGAGGACAAGAAACGCACGCCCTCTGTGGGCAATGCCATCCGTGTGCTTACAGACCAGTTCGAAGCCTTCAAGAACCGTCATTTCCAGAAGGTGATGACACGTCTGCACCTGTCGGAAGACGAAATGAAGGAAGTCCTGGATGAAATCCGCCGCCTCAATCCTTCTCCCGGCGGCCAGATAGACGATTCTTACAACGACCAGGCCCAGCAAGTCGTCCCCGACTTCCGCCTGGAGTATGAAAACGGGCAGCTCCTTCTGAGCATGCCCCGCTTCAGCATTCCGGAACTGCGCATCAACCGCAAGTATTCGGAAATCATGGAGGCGGGACGTTTCTCCTCCTCCCGGGCCGACAAAGAAGCCGCCTCCTTCGTCAAGCAGAAGATAGATTCGGCCAAGTGGTTCATCGAGGCCCTGCGCCAGCGTCAGAACACGCTCCAGAGCACCATGCAGGCCATTATCGACTACCAGCACGACTATTTCATCGACGGCGACGAGAGCAATCTCCGGCCCATGGTCCTCAAGGACATTGCAGAGATGACCGGTTTCGACATCTCCACCATCTCCCGTGTGGTGAACAGCAAGTGGATCGAGACGCACTTCGGCATCTTCCCCCTGAAGTATTTCTTCTCCGAAGGCCTTGAAAACTCCGACGGCGAGGAAGTTTCCACCCGCGAAATCAAAAAGGCGCTCCGCGAGATGGTCGATGGCGAGGACAAGCACAATCCCCTCACCGACGACGAACTCGTTGACGGCCTCTCCGCCCGCGGCTACAAGGTGGCCCGCCGCACAATCGCCAAATACCGCGCCCAGCTCGACATCCCCAAAGCCCGCCTTCGCCGCGAGCTCTAATCCTGCCCTTTGCCGGGGCCGGGAGCTGGGGCCGTCTGGACACCGTTCCTGCGTTTTGGTGTCCGCGCGTCGATTTTGATGCCGTCCGGGCACCGTTCCTGCGTTTTGGTGTCCGCGCATCGTGATTATTCCTCCCGCTGCATCATCCCAGCACACCGGCAGGACGGGATTTCCGGGAATTTGGCCTTCCCGGCGCACATCAGAAATTTTCTGGCCAAGACCATTTTGGCCGTTTTTGGCACCGGCCAGGCAGACTTGTGCCACCGGGGACGGGAGCTGGGGCCGTCTGGACACGAAGCCGCAGGCGCTCCTGACGCCGTGCCGCCCTTGGCGCCAACAATGTCCACCATCCCGCGAGGACGCCGTGGCACTCCGCAGCTAGACGCTCACCCCTCCGGTGGCAACTCACCCCAGTTGTCGCCATTCGCGCTGACGCGCGAACCGGTCGTCCCGGCTACTCGCTCAATCCTGCGTCTTCTACGTCCATCCGACCCCACTCCCGCCCCCGGCCTAAAGCACACTTTTGGCCTTTAAACAGCGATTTCGTTCTTTAGCGCCACAAATTTCACCCTCTAAAGTACACTTTTGGCTCTGGAATCCACATTTCGTGCTTTAACCAAACGCTCTCTGCATATGTGCCTCCCGCTGCATTTTGTCCTGGATTCTCCCTCCACGTCCCCGGTGGGCAGCGGCAGGGCCCCTGGGCCCTTTCCCGGAGCCCGGGGGCCCTGTCCGCAGCCGGCCCTCTTCCTTGTCGAGGGCCGGCGGTGCCCTTTTGCGAAATAACTATTTGAATTCTCATCAATAGTGAGTATATTAGCATATGGCTGAATACTTTAGACATTTCAAGGGCGGGCTGTACAAACTTGTGTGCATTGCAAACGACAGTGAGACCCAGGAGAAGATGGTTGTTTACCAGGCCCTGTACGGGGAGAAACTTTGCTGGGTGCGGCCCTATGAGATGTTCTTTGGAAAGGTCGAAAGAGATGGGAAGGTCATGGACCGTTTTTCTCCCATCACTGAAGAGGAAGCACTGAAAACTATTTAACCTATTATTATATGATGGACTATTATCATTTTTCCAAAAAAGAGAAGCTGATTGTTAATTGTCTGGCTCTCGTTGTTGGCATTGTCTTCATCGCGATCGATGTTTATGAATATGTCAGCTCGGGCGTACTTCCAGACAATTCCTTCTTTTATATTGTGCTGTGGCTTATGCCAGCGATTGCCTACAGAATCTACTCTTACTATAAGCTGCAGGCTGTCAGGAAACAGGAACAGTCTCTGGAAGCCGTAACCCGTGCGGAGCATCGGCAGGGGCACCTGATTACCATCGTCTCCTACGCATGCGGTACCCTTATGGTGTTGACATTGCTCCTGGTCGATTTCTGTTTAAAAGAAGAACCTTTCGTTTTGGGAATTGTTGGGCTTTCAATCATTGCCCTCATCGCATTGGTGGCAACCCTTCTCGAGATTCTTACACTGAAAAAGATTGACAAAGAATTCGAGTCAAAGCAATAAACAAAGAGACCGGCGCAAAACTCCGGTTTCTTTTATATAGGGTATAGGGTTGTGCCCTAATAATTAGTTAGGCTTTTGATAATGACAAAGCGACGGTCATCAGAGTTTTAAATCCGTGTCTTTGCTCATCTATTTATTCAATGCTCGTATAATTCTATCCTCTTGGACAAGTATATCGCGTGAGAACATCTGTATTGTAAAGCGTCCCGTTCCTATTTTACCAGGTTTGTCAGAAACTCCAGAGAACGGGTCGCGTCGAAATAGATCTTCCGATCCGAATAATACTTACTTGTTTCTTTTAGCGTGAAGACATCACAGTTCCCAATAAGAGCCTGACTCTCATACTCATAGAGATCGAGATAATTCTGCATGAACTCGTATTCATCTTGCACGGAAGTTACACAGAAAGGATATTCTTCGTTCCCAAGTCCTGTCATGGCTATTGTATTGTATATCCTCATTGCGCGGTTGAAGTATTGCTTTGCTTCATCTGCACTGTATGACGCGTCACCAGATTCAATCAGTAAAGCGATGCAAGTTCCAGCTCTATCCAGAGCCCTAAGATTTAAAGGATTGATTGCCAACGCTTCTCTTGCTTTTAAAAGGGCGTTTGCATAGTCCCCCTTTGAGAACAACTTAGACATCTCCATAACCTCTCCGAATTCTTTGTTATTGGAAAGCAGGGATTGGCCATAAAATGCTATAATGCGGTCATTATAAGTAAGCGTGGTATCCAAGGTTGGAGCACACATTCGGGTGACAAGTTCTTTTACTTCATCCGGGGTGGTTTTTACAATATCCTTTAAGATATCCCAGTCCATTGAGATGACATCGCGTTGCCCGTAGGAAGCAATGCAGGAAAACAGGACGGCGATTGCCAGAAATAATCTTTTCATGTGAAGGTGTTGTTATGAATGGTTAGAAAAACGATTGTTTCACAGTGCAATAATTGTTCCGATATTGCATAAATAACAGGCATCCACCCCTAAGTGGATGCCTGTTATTGGTTTACACCAAATCGATAGTATGTAAATTACTGAATGAATGCAATAATCTCGGCCTTGTCTACTTTGTCGCCCTGCTTGGCGAGGACGGCGACGAAGAGGCCGTCCACGGCGGCGACGACGTCTTCCATGCCGTAGAAGGTCTGGACATGGCCGATGACTTCTCCGGCCTTGACCTTGCGGCCGACGATGGGAGCCTTGGAGGCGTCGTCCACGTCGATCTCCCATAGCAGCTGGCCCTTGACGGGGCACGGGGCGGGTGAAATGGCGGGTTCGAGCACAAAACCAGTACCTCTGGTGCTCGAGTGCGGTCTTGGGTGCGGCGATAACAGAGAACAGTGCGGCGGGGAGCTGGCGTGAAGTCGATTTTGTCTCGTTCGATAACGATAAATTGAACGAAAAAAGACCTGCAAGCGCGAACTTGCAGGTCTTTTTTCGTGGGGTGGATGATGGGGCTCGAACCCACGACACTCGGAACCACAATCCGATGCTCTACCAGCTGAACTACATCCACCGTTTTGGGACTGCAAATGTAAGGAGAAAATCCGGAATTGCAAAATTTATTTTGTAACTTTGCGAACTTTTGAAAGTATATGCATATGGCAAAACGTGAAATCAAGTTTTCCCTGGTTTACAGGGATATGTGGCAGAGCTCCGGAAAGTATGTTCCGCGCGTCGATCAGCTTGTAGAGGTGGCACCGGCCATCATCGACATGGGTTGCTTTGACCGCGTGGAGACCAACGGCGGTGCTTTCGAGCAGGTGAATCTCCTGTTCGGCGAGAACCCCAACAAGGCGGTCCGTGCCTGGACGGCTCCTTTCCACAAGGCGGGCATCCAGACTCACATGCTGGAGCGCGGCCTCAATGCCCTGCGCATGAATCCCGTTCCGCTTGATGTGCGTGAGCTCATGTTCAAGGTCAAGAAAAAGCAGGGAACGGATATCGCCCGTTCCTTCTGCGGCCTCAACGACCACCGCAACCTGAAGGGCTCCGTCATCGGCGCCAAGAAAGGCGGGATGATTTCACAGGTGGCCCTTTCCATCACCCACAGCCCTGTTCACACCGTCGCCTATTACATGGACATCGTGGACAAAGTTGTGGAATATGGGGCCGATGAGATCTGCCTCAAGGATATGGCCGGCATCGGCCGTCCCAACGTCCTCGCGGAACTCGTGGCCGATATCAAGAAAAAATATCCGCACATCAAGGTGCAGTATCACGGCCACACCGGCCCCGGCTTCTCCCCGGCATCCATGCTGGAGGTGGCCCGCGCCGGAGCCGACTACCTGGACGTAGCGGTGGAACCCCTTTCCTGGGGTAAGGTACACCCGGATGTGATCACCATCCGCGAGATGCTCCGCTGCGACGGCTTCCTGGTCAAGGACCTGAATATGGACGCCTACATGGAGGTGCGCCGCCTTACCCAGAAATTCATCGACGATTTCCTGGGCTACTGGATCAATCCTTCCAACGCCAAGATGACGTCCCTGCTGGTAGGCTGCGGCCTGCCCGGCGGTATGATGGGTTCCATGATGGCCGATCTCAAGGGCTTCCAGGGCGCCATCAACGCCGCCCAGCGTGCCCACGGCCGTCCGGAGATGAGCCTTGACACCCTCATGGTGAAACTCTTCGAGGAAGTGGAGTATGTCTGGCCCCGCCTGGGTTACCCGCCGCTGGTGACTCCGTTCAGCCAGTATGTGAAGAACACGGCCCTGATGAACCTGTTCAACATGCTCAACGACAAACCCCGCTGGACCACCATCGACAAGGATACCTGGGGCATGATCCTCGGCAACATGGGACAGCTGCCCGGACAGCTTGCTCCCGAAATCGTGGCCCTGGCCAAGGAGAAAGGCATGGAGTTCAGCACCGGCAACCCGCAGGACAATTATCCTGACGAGCTGCCTAAGTTCCGTGCGATGATGGACGAGGAAGGCTGGGACTACGGCGAGGACGACGAAGAACTCTTCGAACTGGCCATGCACGAGCGCCAGTACCGCGACTACCGCAGCGGTATCGCCAAGGAACGCTTCAATACCGAGCTGGCCGAACTCAAGGCCAAGGCCGGCGCGCCCATCGTGGTGGAACGCCCCGTGGTGGAGATGCCCAAATTCCCTGTGGAAGAATACGTCGCCAAATATCCCAAAGCCACGCCTGTGCAGTGTCCGGTCAAGGGACAGCTGCTTTGGGAAGTGGATGTGGACGACGCCTCAAAAGCTCCCATCGTGGGACGGAAGGTGAAGGCCGGCGAAGTAATCGGCCACGTCCAGGCCTTCTACGGCATGGAAGACATCGTCGCTGCCGTTGACGGCCTGTTCGTGGCGGTACTGGGGAAACAGGGTGATAAGGTGGATAAAGCGGAAATAATCGCTTTTATTCAGTAGTTTCTATTGCTTTCCTGCGTGCGGC
Source organism: Bacteroidales bacterium (assembly GCA_016288055.1). Classification (GTDB taxonomy): domain Bacteria; phylum Bacteroidota; class Bacteroidia; order Bacteroidales; family UBA932; genus Cryptobacteroides. The sequence continues at coordinate 19,930 of JAEEXZ010000012.1, read as the reverse complement.
GCACAACCGAGTACTCCTTGGTGGTCATGTCCTGTACGAGCAGGTCCCAGGTGAGGAGGTGGGAGTTGACTTTGCTGAAGGAGGAGATGGGCACGCTTATGACCATGAAGTCTTTGATAAGATCCTTGGATTCCATAAAGGCGGGGTTCTCGTTGTTTCCTTCATGGAATACATACAGGTGCAGGGTGGCGCCGGCATCCTCCAGACGGTAATAGACGGTAACGTCATGAACGAAGTCGCTCTTGGGATTCTTATAATAGACGATTCCCAGGTCGCGGTATTTGTTGCCCGGGACGTCGAACTGGAACTCGACCGGGTCTTTCTCGGCGATTTCTTCCACATTGTCCGGAGCCGGAATGGGCGTGACAATCTTTGTAGGCTGGGCGTGCTTCAGCACGATTTCCAGCTGTTCGTTCAGAATGTCAAAGACTGCATAGTAGCGCTGTCCTTCCACCAGCGTGGGAAGGTCTTGTCCGGAAATTTCGGAGATGGTATAGGTGACGCCGTAGTCGTTCACCAGCCGGCCCTGGTCCATGGTTACGAGGTCCTTCATGTTGGTGGCAGAGTAAGAACCGCCAAGGGTGCAGGAGGCTACGGCAAACAGGCAGCACAGAATGGGGAGCAATAGTTTTTTCATGACTTTCTAGTTTTACAGGTGGGTTTTGCTATAATTTGTATGTCAATTCCTTCAACTGTATATCCTTTGAACTTGCGGCGCTTGAGGTGCGCGGCTACCAGTTCGGAAAGCTCCTCGTCCTGGAGATTGCGGTAGCAGTGGTTCTCGAGGTCGTACATGTGGATATGCCGTCCGCCCTCGATGTCGAAGTACATCTTGTTGGTGGCCGACAGCCGGCGTCCGTAGATGCGATAGTCCGCAAGGCCGGAGAGAATGTTGTAAACGGAGGCCACCGTGACGGAGGCTCCCCGTTCGGCCAGTTTCTGCTGGACGGCATCGGCCGATGCATGCACCAGCTCCATCATCACCTCGTGCACGGCCAGCCGCTGCTGCGTGGCGCGCAGGTTGTGGCGGCGCAGCTGATTGCGGAAGTCGTCCAATGTGGGGATGGGGTTCTTGGCGCGTACCATGGCATTATGCTTTCAGTAGGGCCTGGGCGTTGGCGATGGCTTCGGGCGTGATGGAGGCGCCGGACAGCATGCGGGCGATTTCCTGCACGCGTCCTTCGTCGTCCAGCTGGTGGACGGTGGTGCTGCCGCTGGCTTTGGAGACCAGGTAATGTGCGTGTCCCTTGGCGGCCACCTGCGGCAGGTGCGTGATGGCGAAGACCTGCATGCTGCGGCCCATTTCGCACACCAGTTGTCCCATCTTGTGGGCCGTTCCGCCGGATACGCCGGAGTCAATTTCGTCGAACACCAGGGTGGGCATGTGCTTGAAGCGGGCCATTTCGGCCTTGATGGACAGCATGATACGGGACAGTTCACCGCCGGAAGCGGCTTTGGAAACGTCTGCCTTAATCTGTCCGGTGGAGGAGAAGAGGAACTGGACCGTGTCGCGGCCTGTGGCGCCGGGAACGGCGTCTTCCAGTACCACTTCGAAGGTGGATTTCTCGAGGTCCAGGCCGTGAAGCTGCGCCTCGACGGCGGCAGCGAAGGGTACGGCCCCGGCCAGCCTTTTTGCGTGAAGCTGTTCGCAGAGGTCTTCGTGTGCCTTTACCGCGCCCGCGAGCGCCTTGCGCGCTTCCTCGACATCGGCCACCAGGGAACTGGCGTCCATGACCAGGGATGAAAGGCGGTCGCGTTCGGCGATGAGTTCGTCCACGGTGGTGGCGCCGTACTTTTGGAAAAGGCTGTAAAGGAGCGAGAGGCGGTCTTCCACCTGCTGCAGGCGCTCCGGGGAAACGTCCATGCGGGCGCAGGCCGCGTTCACCTCGGCGGCGATGTCTTCCACCTCCAGCCGGGCCGATGAAAGCCGCTCCGACAGTTCCTGCATGGAAGGGACGAAGCGGGCTGCCTTCTCCAGCAGTTTGACGCATTCGCGCATCTGGTGGGCGGGCGAAGGGACGTCGTCGCCCGCGGGAGTGAGCAGCTCGTCCGCCGCACTCAGGGTTTCCTTGATTTCTTCCGCGTGGGCCAGTTGCTTCTGTTCGGCCTCCAGGTCTTCGAGCTCTCCGCTCGTGAGGGAGGCTTCTTCCAGGCGCTGCCAGCGGCTTTGGTTGTACTCCTGCTGTTCGCGGGCGCTGTTCAGGCGTTGCTCCAGCTCTTCCAGGGCTTTCCGGCTTGCCAGTACCTGGTTCCAGGCATCGGCGCATGCCTTGCAAAGGTCCCCGGCGCCGGCGCGCAGGTCCAGCGCCTCCATGCGGAAGCGTGCGTCCTGCAGGCGCAGCGTCTGATGCTGGGAATGGATGTCCACCAGGCAGGCCGACAGTTCCTGCAGCACCCCTATGCTCACGGGTTCGTCGTTGGCGAAGCTGCGGGAGCGTCCGCTGCGGCCGACGGTGCGGCGAAGCACCAGGCGGTCGTCTTCGCAGGGGAGGTCTGCATCGGCAAGGATTTTCCTTACGGTCTCGTCCATGCCGAAGACGGCCTCTACCACGCAGTTTTCCCCGGCAGGGCCTACCATGGAGGCCTCGGCCTTGGCGCCCAGTACCAGGGACAGGGCACCCAGCAAGATGGACTTGCCGGCGCCGGTCTCTCCGCTTATAATGACGAGGCCCTCCGGAAATGTCGTTTCCAAAGAGCCTATCAGAATGTAATTATTGACGGAGAGGCTGTAAAGCATGGCTTTACTCTCCGTTGATGTCGATGGGATTCTCGTTCTGGGCCTTGCGATAGAAAAGCTCGCCGGCTTCGAATTCGGAGATAGCTACCAGGTCCGGTTTGGGCTGGCGCTCATAGTACTTGGAGATTTCGATCTGCTCCTTGTTCTCGAACACTTCTTCCATGGTGTCACGGTCTCCGCGGAACTCGTCCAGTTTCTTCATGAGTTCCTTCTTCTCTGCTACTGCAATCTGGTTGGCCCGCTTATAAAGGATGACGACGGATTCGTAAATGTTTCCGGTAGGGGCTGCCAGGTTCTTGATGTCACGGGTAACCGTGTTGGAGGGTACTTTTTTCTTGTTTTCCATTTTCTCTACAATACGTTATCTATATAATGTACAACGAGAGTTCCGTGTTAGTTTCAATTATTTTTCAAATAATCCTGCACCGAGCGGTAAATTCCGTCCAGCTCGCCGCGGTAGTGGGACTCGGGATATTCGCCCACGAAGTTGAGATAGTCGTCCACAAAGGTGAGGTAACGCTCCTTCATCTTGGCCTTCACGCTGAGGCGGGCATAGTGATACGAAGCCATGGCCGTGTAGTACAGGACATCCTCGCGGTAGAAATTGTCGGCGTTGGTCTTGAGTACGTTGCGCAGTTTCACGCGGGCGGCGGGGTAATCCTCCATGATGTAGTACTGGCGTCCGGCCTCGTAGTCCTTGCGGTCCAGACGGTCCTGCAGATCGTGGAGCATGTCCTGGCAGGCCTTGATGTGGGGTTCGTCGTCCGGGTACTCACGCATATACTGGCGGATGGCTTCCATGCAGGACTTGGTGGGTACCTGGTCCAGCTCCCAGCGGTACGTGGCACGGTACAGGCAGTCCAGGCGGTAGAACTGGGCGTCCGGAGCGAAGGGACTGCGGGGGAAGTTTTCCACGAAACGGGCGAAGTTGGATTCGGCCGTGTAGTAGTCCTTGAAGCGGTAGTTGGACAGGCCCCAGTAGTACTGGACGGTGTCGTCGCGGGAGGTGCCGTTGGTGAGGATGGCCATGGACTCGAACAGCTGAGCGGCTTTCTGATACTTCTTGTTCTGGAAGTATTCCATGGCGGCGTTGTATTTCGCATCCACGTCGTTGGATGCGAGCAGCACTTCATACTGGCTCTTGCAGGCGAGAACCACCAGGGATGCCGCGAGGACGGCGGCGACAATCTTGAATGACTTCATATTAATTTTCATGTTCCAAAAGGAAGTTTTCTGCATCGCGGGCGGCTTTGCAGCCGGAGGCGGCGGCCGTTACGGCCTGACGGTAGCGCGGATCCATCACGTCACCGGCCGCGAAAACACCCGGGACCGAAGTCTGGGTGCCGACGCCTTCCGTGCGGATGTATCCGTTTTCGTCCAGCTTGATCCAGGGAGCGAACAGCGCCGATGCCGGCGTGTGGCCGATCGCAAGGAAGAAGCCGTCGATGGCGATATCAAATACAGTGCCGTCTTTCCGGACCAGGCGGGCTCCGGTAACGCCCATGGCGTCTCCCAGCACCTCCTGGGTGTTGCAGTTCCACAGCACTTCGATATTTTCTGTTTTAAGGACCTTGGCCTGCATGATCTTGGAGGCGCGGAACACGTCCCTGCGCACGATCATATAGACCTTCTTGGCCAGTCCGGCAAGGTAGAGGGCCTCCTCGCAGGCCGTGTCACCGCCGCCCACTACGGCTACGGTGCGCTTGCGGTAGAAGAAGCCGTCGCAGGTGGCGCAGGCGCTCACGCCGGCCCCCTTGAACTTCTCCTCGGAGGGAAGTCCCAGGTATTTGGCCTGTGCGCCCGTGGCGATGATGAGGGCCCGGGCTTCGATTTCGTGGGTTCCGTCAATGGTGACGTGGAAGGGATACTTTCCCAGGTCCACGGCGGTGGCGGTGCCCTGGCGTATGTCGGCCCCGAAGCCGGCGGCCTGTTTGCGCATGTTGTCCATGAGCGTGTTGGCGTCTATGCCGTCCGGGAAACCGGGAAAATTCTCAATGATGGTTGTGGTGGTAAGCTGGCCACCGGGCTGTATTCCCTCATATACAACGGGGGAGAGATTGGCGCGGGCGGCGTAGATGGCGGCCGTAAAACCGGCGGGTCCTCCGCCCAGAATCAAGGTCTTGACAGTATCCATAGATTTATTTTTGCAAAGTTGTGGTGTAGTTGGTCCCGAAGACGATGCGGCGCACGGCGCGGTTGTGGCTGTTGCCGTTTTCGTCCGGGATGAATTGGAAGTCCGTGTGCAGGCCGCTGGTACGCTCGTGGCCCAGGAAGCGGGTCCAGTGCTTTCCGTAGCGCGCACGGCGCGTTACGAAGTAGCGGGCGGTGTCATAGCCCTGGAAGGCGAACTGGGAAGGCTCGGTGCGGAACAGCGCACGGTACTGATGTACAAAACGGTCCACCTGGGGATCCGTGTAATCTACATGGTAGGAAGTGCTGATGTGCAGGGCGGCGTCATGGTAGGCGGTACCCTCGATGGTCTCGAACGTGCGCACCTTGGAAGGGGCGTACATGACAATCTTGTATCCCTTTCCCTGCATGATGCCCAGATTGCGCATAACATCTCCCATGAATGCCTCGTTCTCGGTGGCGACGATGACGCGGTTGAGACTGTCCTTGCCCGCCATGATCTCGGAGAGGGTGGCGGGAATGCCGCGGCCTTCGGAGATGGCGTAGTTGAGGATTTCGTAGGACAGGTTGCGGCGGGCCAGGGCGCTGCGGATGGCGACGGGGGCGGTGACGCTGCCGGCGCCTTTCTCGGTGATGAGGAGAATCTTATCCCGGGACTGGAGCTCTTCGCCCACCCACTGGGCGAGGTCCTCGTACTGATGGTCCGTGGCCGAGGGAGCCTGGATGAAATTCCGGTAGTTGAGACCGAGCGAAGCGGCTTTCTGGTCCAGCGGGGAGATTACCGGGACGCGGCCGTCCACGCGCTGCAGGATGGCTTCCAGGTCTCTGGATGCCATGGGACCCAGCACGAAATCGCTTGCGGTGAGTTCCTCGATGGGCGGAATGCCGGCAAAGAGGTCGTAGGCGTTCATCTTAACCTTTACGCCCTCTTCCTCCAGGTCTTTCAGGGCCATCAGAACTCCGGAGTAGAAATCCATGTTGATCTCACTGGCGCCCGTGGCGGCGCGGAGGGGAAGGATGAGGGAGAAGTTGACCGTTTCCGGCACTCCCTCTATGGCCGGAAGCTCTTCGCTGGCGACAGGTGCCTCTGCAACCGGTGCGACCGGAGTGACGGGTGCGGGTTCCGCTGCGGGAACGGTCACGGGAGCGCCGGGCTGGGGGATCTTCAGCACCTGCCTGGTCTTCAGTTTCTTGGACTCGAGGCCGTTGGCTTTCATGATATCGGCGACGGTTACGTCGTAGCGCCGGGCGATGTCCTCGATGTCCTCGTACCAGCGGACGGTGTGCTCGGTGAACTGCCCGGACACAGTCTCGGGGGCCGTGGGAGTTTCCGCCACTTCCGCCTGGGGACGGTAGGGAATGAGCAGGATCGCGTTCTTTTGCAGGCCCAGTTCCCGGAGGGAAGGGTTGGCCTCGTAAAGATCTTCTTCGGAAACGCCGTATGCCTTGCTGATGCTGTAGAGGGTTTGCTTTTCCAGGACCACATGTGTGAGGTACACCTTCCCGTTGAGCTTCACCTTCTCCGTGGAGACGGTGACCGGCGTGGGAACGTAATCCTGGGCGAGAGCCTGGGCGCAGCCAAGGATGGCGATGGCGGCGAATATGGTAAGAACTCTTTTCATGGCGTTACTTGTCATAATGTAGCGGCGAAGTCTGTTAAAGCGGCACAGAAGGCATCCCATCCCAGCCGCTGTTTTTCCTCTCCGATGGCCTCGCGGCATTTTGCCTGGAGGGCGGTGTCGGAGAAATAGCGGAGGATTTCCTTGCGGATGGCTTCCGGACTGGGCTCGGATGCGACAATTCCCGTGCCACGTTCGCCGATGGTACCCTTCAATCCGCCCACATCCGTCACGATCATGGGAACGTCGAAGTGGTAGGCGATGGAGCTGATGCCGCTCTGCGTGGCGCTCCGGTAGGGAAGTACCGCGACGTCGCTGGCGCAGAAGAACTGCTTCACCTCGGAGTCCCGGATGTAGTCCGGGAATACGTGGACGCTGTCTTTGCAGGGCAGGGCGTCGATGATTTTCTGATACTTTTCGAAGGAGCCGTAGGGCTCTCCGGCAATGATGAGCTGATATTCCTGCGGCAGCTCCCTGAAGGCCTCCAGCAGGATGTCAAGTCCCTTGTACTCCCGGATAAGGCCGAAGAACAGCAGCGTCTTTCTGGCGGGATCCACGCCCAGCCTGGCGGCAGCCTCCTCGCGGGGCATCCTGGGGCCGAAATGGGCGTAAAGCGGATGGGACCGGAGGATGTGGGGCGCATCGGGCCGAAGGGACAGCAGGTCCTTCTCTACGCTTTCCGACATGCTCACGAATCCGGTGCAGCCGTTCAGGAAGTAGCGGGTGAGGGGTTTGTCGAACCAGTGGGCCTCGTGGGGGATAACATTGTCCAGGACGACGATGCTCTTGCAGCCGCAATGGCGTGCGACGTAACCCAGTGACGGGGCGAACCAGCTCATCCAGTATTTCATGACAAGCAGGTCCGGTTTCCACTTGCGGATGGCGCGGGCGGTCTTGACCCAGGTGAGGGGGTTGATGGTGTCCAGGATGGCATCGGCCTCCACCGGCATGGCTTCGTCCTCCGGAGTGACATACTGCGTCTTGCCGGGGAAGAGAAAATCCGGGTATTGCCGGGAAAAGGAGAAGGCCTTTACTATATGACATTTTCCCAGTCCTGCCAACATGCTGGCGTTGAACTGGGAAATGCCGCCCCGTAAGGGGTAAAAACTGGAAAGTAAGGCGATCCTCACTAATTATTTCTTATTGTTTTCCTTGGTCTTGATGTAGGCGGCGTTGAGGCCGGCGAGAAGATCCTCGGTGATGTCCAGCTTGGGGTCTGCGGTGACGACGGGGGTGGAGAGGATGGAACCGGCGGTGGCCAGGATCATGGCGTAGCCCTTGGTCTCATTGTATTCGGCCACATATTCGGAGATGGCGTTGGCAATCTGGTTCATCATGACCTGCTGCTCTTCGGCCATTTCCTGCTGCTTGTTCACAGCATACTGCTGGTAGTTCTGCTGCTGCTCCTGAAGCTTCTGGTACTGGGCCTGGGCGACGGAGTTGGTCAGGAGACCTTTGTCAACCTTATTCTGGAAGTCGGCGGCGTCCTTTTCGAGCTTCTTGCCACGGCGGTCGATTTCGGCCTGGATACCGGAAGTCTTGGTCTCGAAGACGGAGTTGAGGTCGTTGGCCATGTCGTAGCCTTCCATCACTTTGTCCATGTTGAAATAGACGATGCTGCCGGCGGCGGCGACGCTTTCGGGAGCGGTTTCCCCGGCGGGAGCTGCGGTCTGGTTCTGGTTGCAGGAAACGGCGATGGCCACAAGGGCGGCGGTGCCAAACAGGATGAGGTTCTTTTTCATTATTGGTTGATGTTAAATATTATTCTACGGAAGGGCAAAGATAATTATTTTTTGCGGATTTGCGACAGGTACGCCTGAATAGTTTTCTCGAGGCCCAGATAGAGCGCGTCGCTGATGAGCGCATGGCCGATGGAAACCTCGTCCGTCCAGGGAATTGTGTCGATGAAATAGGCCAGGTTTTCCAGGGAAAGATCGTGTCCGGCGTTGAGGCCGAGACCGGCCGCGCGGGCCGCCTGGGCCGTCTCCAGATAACGGGCGATGGCACTCTCCCGGTTCGCCGGATACCCGGCGGCGTAGTCTGCCGTATAGAGCTCCACACGGTCTGCTCCGCAGGCGGCGGCACCCTCGGCCATGGCGGGATCCGGGTCGATGAAAATGGAGGTCCGGATACCCTTGGACTTGAAGGTCCTGCACAGGTCCGTGAGGAGGGCCCGGTTGGCGACGGTGTCCCAGCCGGCATTGGAGGTGAGGGCGTCGTGGCCGTCGGGAACCAGGGTTACCTGGTCCGGAACCACTTCCAGCACCAGGTCCACGAAACTGCTGACGGTGGGGTTTCCCTCGATGTTGAATTCCGTACGGATGAGCGGGCGGATTTCCCGGACATCGGCATAGCGGATGTGCCGCTCGTCGGGTCTGGGGTGGACGGTGATTCCCTCGGCGCCGAAGGTCTCGCAGTCGATGGCCGCCTTGGTGACGTCGGGCACATTTCCGCCGCGGGCGTTACGGATGGTGGCTATTTTGTTGATATTTACACTCAGTCGCGTCATATATACTATTTATAGGATACAAAAGTAAGGAATTTTGTCGGAAATATGTTATTTTTGTCAGTTGAATTAAACGCAAGTCATGAAAATAGGATACTTTATCCTCAAGGAGGAACTTCGCAGGGACGAACACGTCCAGGCTCTTATCAAGGACTTGGAGAGCGCTACTTACGAAGTATATGAAATCCGAACCAAGGCAGACGTCCGTCCGGACACCGACCTCGTCCTTTCCATGGGCGGGGACGGGACTTTCCTTTCCACCGCCCACGTAGTGGCGGATATCGGCCTGCCTATCCTCGGGGTTAATTTCGGGCGCATCGGCTTCCTGTGCGAGAACCGTCCCGAGGCGGTGCGGAAGGCCCTCATGGAGGGAGATTTCCGCATTGAGTACCGCACCGTGCTCAACGCCACCCTCAAGGGACCCGAGGCACGCCGCAGCATCGGCATGCTTCCTTACTCGGTGAACGAGGTCGCCCTGCACCGCAGCGGCTCTTCCGTGCTGGGCATCCATGTGAGCGTGGACGGCGAACCCCTTCCCACCTGGTGGGCGGACGGCCTTATCGTGGCCACTCCTTCCGGTTCCACGGCCTATTCGCTGAGCGTCGGCGGCCCTATCTGTATGCCGGATACCAAGGTGCTCATCCTGGCCCCTATTTCCCCGCACAACCTCAATGTGCGCCCTATCGTGATTCCCGAAACCGCCAAGATCGATATCTCCTTCGAGTCGCGCGACGGCGGTGCGCTCATGTCCATGGACAACCGTGTGGTGGAAATCCAGCCGGACTGGTCCGTCCACGTGGAGATGGCACAGTTTTCGCTTAAGCGTGTCCGGCTTCCCGAATCCGGCTTCGTGAAGGCTCTCACTTCACGGCTGTTCTGGGGAGAGGATATGCGAAACAACGAAGTTTAATCTATGGACACAATACCGCAGCACGTATCCATTATCATGGACGGCAATGGCCGATGGGCGAAAGCCCGCGGCATGGAGAGGGTGAAAGGACATATGGAGGGCGTGGAGAGCGTCCGTGCCTGTCTGGAAGCAGCGGCGGAAGCCGGGGTCAAGTACCTGTCCGTGTATGCTTTTTCCGAGGAAAACTGGAACCGTCCGCAGGAAGAGGTCATGTTCCTGATGGAACTCATGATGAAGGCCATGCGGAAGGAACTTTCTTCCTTCATGGAGAACGACATCCGCTTCGTCGTGCTGGGCAACCGTTCGCGGCTGAGCCGGGGCCTCTGTGATACCATCGACGACATGATGGAGCGCACTGCCGGCAACAAGCGCACCACCCTTATCCTGTTTTTGAGCTACAGCGGCAAGTGGGACTTGCTGCAGGCCATGAAAAAGGCCTGTGCGGAACTCACTCCCGAACAGTTCCAGTCCATGGAACTGCAGGATTTCGACCGCTACCTGGTCACCGCCGGCATTCCGGACCCGGACCTCCTGATCCGCACGTCCGGGGAACTGCGTCTCTCCAATTACATGCTCTGGCAATGTGCGTACACGGAATTCTACTTTACGGACGTCCTTTGGCCGGACTTCCGCAAACCGCAGTTCCTGGAGGCGCTGGAGGCCTACGCCCGCCGGGACCGCCGATATGGAAAAGTGAAATAAAATATTTATCTTTGCAAGATAACAATTTTCGTCAATGAGAGGTAAAAAGATACTCTGCGCTGCTCTTCTGCTCCTGGCCGGTTTCTCCCTGCAGGCGCAGAATTCCCGCAGCAGCATTGAAGTCGATTACAACCGTCCCCAGAAGTATATCGTGGGCGGTGTAGGCGTGGAAGGAAACTCCTATTTCAGGGCAGAGCAGATCCTGCAGCTTGCGGGCCTGCAGGCCGGGCAGGAAATTACCGTCCCGGGAGACGATGTCACCGGCATCGTCAAGCGCCTGGTGGCCCAGCGCTTCTTCGAGGATGTGGCAGTCATCGTGGATTCCCTCTCCGCCAAGGCCGATACGGCCTGGTTCAAGATTGCCATCAAGGAGCGTCCGCGCGTGTCCCGCTGGGAATATACAGGGGTCAAGTCCGGTGAAAAGAAGGACCTTCAGGAGCGCCTGAACCTTCGTCCCGGCCGTGAATTCTCCGACTATGTGAGAATGACCTCCGTTGACATCATCAAACGCTACTACAAGGAGAAAGGTTTCCTCAAGGTGGACGTGGACGTGGAGACCAAGACGGACGAGCGCATCAAGAGCGCCATCCAGGTCATCTTCCATGTGAACAAGGGCCGCAAAATCAAGATCAAGGACATCAACTATTCCGGTAACGAGGATGTGAGCGCCCGCAAACTGGCCAAGAACATGAAGGAGACCCACGCCCGTACCTGGTACAATTTCTTCAAATCCAAGAAGTTCAAGGAAAAGGAGTACGAAAAGGACCGCAAGAGCGTGCTGGACGCTTTCAACGAAGCCGGTTACCGCGACGCCCGTCTGGTCCGTGACTCCGTTTACTTCCTGGAGGACGGCAAGCATCTTAATATCGACATGGTCTTCGACCAGGGCCGCAAATACTATTTCCGCAACATCACCTGGACCGGCAACTCCGTTTATCCCTCCGAGGTGCTCAACGAAATTCTCCAGATCAAGAAGGGTGACGTGTACGACGTCGTTACCATGGAGAAGCGCCTGCACGGCGGCGGAAAGGAAAGCGACTACGATATCTCCAAACTCTACCGTGACAACGGTTATCTGTTCATCCAGGTCAATCCCGTGGAAGTGAATATCCAAAACGACTCCGTCGATGTGGAGATGCGCATTTCCGAGGGCAAGCCCGCCATGTTGAACGAGATTATCATCAACGGCAACGACCTCACCAACGAAAAGGTGGTCCGCCGCCAGCTCACCACCCGTCCCGGCTACCTGTTCAGCCAGACGGATTTCGAGCGCTCCATCCGCGAAATCGCTTCCATGGGCCAGTTCGACCCGGAGGCCATCATGAGCAATGCCGGCAAGGCCATCCTGCCCAATCAGCTCAACAATACGGTTGACATCGTGTATGACGTGACGGAGAAGCCTTCCTCCCAGCTGGAACTGTCCGGCGGTTGGGGCGGCAACACCTTCGTGCTCACGGCGGGTGTCAGCTTCAACAACTTCTCTACGCGCCGCATGTTCGAGAAGGGCGCCTGGCGGCCCGTGCCGCTGGGAGACGCCCAGAACCTGTCGCTGCGTTTCCAGACCAACGGCAAGTATTACACTTCCCTGAGCGCCAGCTTCATGGAGCCCTGGCTCTTCGGCAAGAAGCCCACTTCCCTGAGCCTGTCCGGTTACTACTCCAGGATGACGGACTCTTATCTTGCCATCGGCATCCTGTCCACCGACAAAATGTTCGAGGTCTTCGGCTTCAACGCCGGCCTGGGTACGCGCCTGAAGTGGCCGGACAGCTACTTCGTGCTGTACAACAACCTCAGCTGGCAGACTTACAAGCTCACCAACTGGACCAACAGTTACTTTGCGTTCAACGATGGCGTTTCCCACAACCTCAGCTACACCATCTCCCTCACGCGTAACTCCTCGGACCAGCAGATCTATCCCCGTACGGGTTCCGAGTTCTCGGCCTCCCTGCAGTTTACGCCGCCGTATTCCCTCTTCCGCAAGTACACCTACGACGAAAACGGAAACCGCGTGGGCGTGAACAGCTGGAAAGACGTGAACTACGACACCTGGACCAGCGCCCAGCGCTACAAGTGGATTGAATACCACAAGTGGAAATTCAACGGAACTGTCTATACCAAACTGGTCGGGGACCTTGTCCTGATGACCCGCGCCCAGTTCGGCTATCTGGGTTACTACAACCGCAACTGGGGTTACTCTCCGTTCGAGAACTTCCAGGTGGGCGGTGACGGTATGTCCGGTTACATGACATACGGCGCGGAAATCGTCTCCCTGCGCGGTTATGAGGATTACTCCCTCACCCCCCGCAAGATGACTCCGTACAGCCGCAACTACGAGAGCTACGCCGGTAACGTTTACGACAAGTTCACCCTCGAACTCCGTTACCCGGTCATCCTCCAGCCCCAGAGCACCATTTACGCCCTGGCCTTCCTGGAAGGCGGTAACTGCTGGAGCGATATCCGAGAATTCAACCCGTTCCAGATCAAGCGGAGCGCCGGTTTCGGCGTACGCGTGTTCCTGCCGATGATTGGCCTCCTCGGTGTTGACTGGGGTTACGGTTTCGACGATACCACCAACGGCGGAAGCCACTTCCACTTCGTCCTGGGACAGCAGTTCTGATGAGGTACGGTATTTGTTGAACGAAGCCCCGTGTCATTCTGAACGAAGTGAAGAATCTAATAACCGAAATTAAATTTTTATTGATATGAAAAAGCTTTTTGTCATTGCCATTGCGGCACTTGCAACCCTCACCGCCTCTGCCCAGCAGCTGGCTAAAGTGAACTTCAACGAACTCGTCATGCTGATGCCGGAGATGGACGCTGCCCGCGCCACCATCGCCGCTTCCCAGAAGGAGGCCGAGGAAACCTACGCCGCCATGGTGGAGGAATATCAGGGCAAGGCTAGCCAGTACCAGCAGAAGCAGGCTACCTGGACCGCTGCCATCCGTGAATCCAAGGAGAAGGAACTCTATGAGATCCAGAACCGTATCCAGGACTTCCAGAACAGCATCAGCCAGGAGCTCCAGCAGCAGCAGGCCCAGCTCACCGCTCCCATCCAGGAGAAGGCCAACAAGGCCGTCACCGAACTGGCCAAGGCCAAGGGTGTTACCGCCCTCTTCGACGCTTCTCAGGCTATCTACTTCTCTGCCGATGTGATTGACCTCACCGCTGAAGCCCGCAAGGCCCTGGGTATTCCCGACGACCGCACCATGGAATCCCTCCAGGCCGAACTTCAGGCTCAGGCCCAGGCCGAACAGACTGCCGCCGCCAAGTAAATCAACTTATCACCATAAAAAACTCCGACCTTTCGGGCCGGAGTTTTTTTGTTGTCTTTTGCGTGGGGATTAGATGGTGCCCTGCTCGAGCATGGCGGTGGCAACCTTCATGAAGCCGGCGATATTGGCGCCCTTCACGTAGTCGATGGTGCCGTCCGGCTGGGTGCCGTACTTGACGCACTGCTCGTGGATGGATTTCATGATGAAATGGAGTTTCTCGTCCACTTCGGCGCCGCTCCAGGAGATGTGCTCGGCGTTCTGGGTCATTTCCAGGCCGGAGGTGGCGACGCCACCGGCGTTCACGGCCTTACCGGGAGCGAAGAGGATGCCGTTGTGCTGGAAGTAGTGGATGGCTTCGGGCTGGCAGCCCATGTTGGAAACCTCGCAGCAGCACCAGCAGCCGTTGGCTTTCAGCTCCTTGGCGTCTTCCTCGGAGAGTTCGTTCTGGAAGGCGCAGGGGAGTGCGATGTCCACCGGAATGCTCCAGGCTTTCTTGCCGGCGGTGAACTGGGCCTTGCCGGGGAATTTGTCCGCCATGTCCTGAACCTTGTTGCGGTTGGAGGCGCGCATGATCAGCATGTAGTCTATCATTTCCTTGGTGATGCCTTCGGGAATGTGGCACACGCCGTCGGGGCCGGAAATGGCGACGACCTTGGCGCCCAGTTCCGTAGCCTTGATGCAGGCACCCCAGGCAACATTACCGAAACCGGAAACGGCTACCTTTTTACCCTTGATGTCCTTGCCCGCAGTCTGGAGAAGGTGCTGGGTGAAGTACAGGGCGCCGAAGCCTGTAGCCTCCGGACGAAGGATGGAACCGCCCCATGTGCCGCCCTTGCCGGTGAGAACGCCGGTGTTGTACTGGCGGGCCAGTTTCTTGTACATACCATAGAGGTAGCCGATTTCACGGCCGCCCACGCCTACGTCGCCGGCAGGGATGTCCTGATCCGGGCCGATGCAGTTCCAAAGTTCAAGCATGAATGCCTGGCAGAAACGCATGATTTCGTCGTTGGACTTGCCTACGGGGTCGAAGTCGGAGCCGCCCTTGGCGCCGCCCATCGGGAGGGTTGTGAGGGCGTTCTTGAAGGTCTGTTCGAAGCCCAGGAATTTGAGCATGGAAGGCGTCACAGCCTTATGGAAGCGGAGACCGCCTTTATAGGGACCGATGGCACTGTTGAACTGGATACGGTAACCGGTATTGGTCTGGACCTCACCTTTGTCGTCGATCCAGGTTACGCGGAAAGTGAAGATGCGGTCCGGCTCTACGATCCGTTCCACGATCTTTGCCTTTTCGAATTCGGGATGCTGGTTGTAAACATCCTCGATGGATTCCAAAACCTCCTGAACTGCCTGCAGGTACTCTTTCTCAAGCGGGTACTTGGCCTGCAGACGTGCCATGATGTCGGTTGTCTTCATGATGAAAATAGCGTTTAGTGTTGATGGTTGTCAAAGTTTCGGGATTTTTCAATAATCCCTTACAAATGTAAAGAATAAAAAGTGAATTCACAAGCAATTTGAAAGGAAAGATTCTTGGTGTAAAATAGTAGCTTTCTGCCAAGAAATTACTATATTTGGAGATTCTTTGC
This sequence comes from Bacteroidales bacterium, assembly GCA_016288055.1. Taxonomy (GTDB): domain Bacteria; phylum Bacteroidota; class Bacteroidia; order Bacteroidales; family UBA932; genus Cryptobacteroides. The sequence continues at coordinate 4,471 of JAEEXZ010000012.1, read as the reverse complement.
AAACTAACTCGTTTCAGATGTCTAAACTGATTAATACACTGTCTCTGGTAACCGTCGCCGTGGTCCTCGTGGCCTGCGAAAGCAGCCGCACCACAGCCGCCCGCCTGCTGGAAAACTATGCCCAGGTGACCATCCCCGCCCCCGACCTGTCGGGCATTACAGAGAACGGAAAAGAGGTCCTGAACCTCTATCGCTTCGCCGCCGATCAGGCCGACGCCATCTACTGGACGCAGAACTTCGGCTCCAAGGAGTATTTCAGCTCCCTGACAGACCCTGCCGAGCGCGAGTTCGCCTACATTAATTACGGTCCCTGGAACCGCATTGACAACAAACCCTTCATCTCCGGCTTCGGAGAAAAGCCCGCCGGCGCGCGCTTCTATCCCGAAGATATGACCGATGAAGAATTCCAGGCCCTGGAGGATCCCGCCAAGGACAGCCCCTACACGCTCATCCAGCGCAAACCCAACGGCGCCCTTCAGGCAGTCTGGTACCACGATGCCTACAAGGAACAGGTAACCAAGATAGCCGATCTGCTGCGCGCCGCCGCCGACATCACCATCAAGGCCAGCGTCCGCGAATATCTGCTGCAGATGGCCGATGCCGTCCTGACGGACGACTACACCGCCGCCGCCCGCGCCTGGCTCGCGATGACGGACAGCAAGATGGACCTTGTCATCGGCCCGACGGAGACCATCGACGACGCCCTCTATGGCAAGAAGGCTTCCTATGGTGCATACGTCCTCCTGAAGAACCTCGACCGTACGGCCGCCCTCCAGGCGCTGTGCCAGCGTCTCCCGGAACTGCAGGCCGCTCTCCCCGGCGATGCCGCCTACCATCAGTTCGTTCCGGGCGCCCAGTCCAATATCTTCTCCTGTGACGTCCTCTACTACGGCGGTTACACCAACGCCGGTTACAAGGTCATTGCCATCAACCTGCCCTACGATTCCCATGTGCAGGAGGAATTCGGCTCCCGTACCATCCTGTTCGACAATGTTATCCGCGAGAAATACAACCGTACCGTGTTCCCGGCCGGCATGCTCCTGCTGGAAAGCGACGACCAGGCCCATCTGGACGCCAGCGCCTTCTACTGGAACATTGTCTTCCGCGAAGTGGCCCAGGCCCTCGGCGTGAAGGAAACCGTGAACGGCAAGGGGAGCGTGGCCGATGCCCTCGGCAACGAAGCCCTCACCCTGGAGAAAGCCAAGTCCAACGTGCTGGGTGCGTATCTTTGCATGAAGGAGGTCAGCGCCTATCGCGTGGACGCCCTCATTACCAAGAAGGATGTGCTGGCTACCTTCATCGCCAACATCATCCGTTCTTCCCGCTTCGGCGAAGGGGATGCCACCGGCCGTGCCAACCTTATTGTATATAACTTCCTCATGGAGCAGGAAGCCATCGCCCGCAAGGCGTCCGGCAAGTACGCCATCAATTATGCGCGTGCGGAATCGGCCATCTCTTCCCTCGGGGAACTCATCCTCTTCATGCAGGCTACCGGCGACATCAAGTCCGCCCAGCAGTTCACGGCCAAGTATGCCGTCGTCCCCGCGACGCTCCGGGCCGATATCGTCAACCTCGAGCTGGAGAAAATCCCTGTGGACATCCGCCTTACTTACGAAAGATAATCAATCAAAATAATGGCAAAAAAATTTAACCTGAAGTATTGGGTGTTCCTGCCTCTTGTGCTGGCGATCACCATCTTCCTCTGGGCGGTCCCGGTGTCTTTCTTCGGCATCGACGCCCTGACTGTCGTTCAGCAGCGTGTCATTGCGCTGTTTGTCTTTGCGGCCCTCATGTGGATCTTTGAGATCATCCCCAACTGGAGTACGTCCCTGGTGGTCATCGTGGTGGCTCTGCTCACTGTGTCGAACAAGGGTATCGGCCTGTTCTGCGATCCGCAGTACGGTACGCTCGTCCCTTACGGCCGCATCATGAGTTCCATGGCAGACCCCGTGGTCATGCTCTTCCTGGGCGGCTTCGTGCTGGCCATCATGGCAGAGCGCTATGGCCTGGATGTCACGCTGGCCCGCGCCCTCCTGAAACTCTTCGGCACCCGTCCGGAGATTGTGCTGCTGGGCTTCCTCATCATGATTTCCATCTTCTCCATGTTCATGTCCAATACCGCTACGGCTGCCATGATGCTGGCCCTGCTCACTCCGGTGCTCTCCAAGCTTCCGGCAGACGACAAGGGTAAGATCGGCCTGGCCCTGTCCATCCCGGTTGCGGCCAACCTCGGCGGTATCGGTACGCCTATCGGCACGCCGCCCAACGCTACGGCCAAGGGCGCGCTGGAGCAGGCCGGTATCGACGTGAGCTTCGGTGAGTGGTGCGTGCACATGATTCCCTACGTGATCATCATGATCGTGATTGCCTGGGTGGTGCTGCGCGTGATGTTCCCCTTCAAGACCAAGAAACTGGTGCTGGAAATCCCCGAGAGCGACCGCAAGAAAGACTGGAAACTCTATGTGGTGTGGATTACCTTTGTGGGAACCATCCTCCTGTGGGCTACCGAGCAAATTACGCACATCAACTCCAATATCGTCGCACTGATCCCGCTGGGCGTGTTCACTGCTACGGGCCTGTTCGGCAAGGAAGAAATCAAGGAAATCAACTGGACCGTACTGTGGCTGGTCGCCGGAGGCTTCTGTCTGGGCTACTGCCTGCAGGATACAGGTCTTGCCAAGGTGCTCATCCAGGCCATTCCCTTCGGCAGCATGAGCGTGGTGGTGGTCCTGATCATCGCCGGCCTGGTTTGCTACTTCCTCAGTAACTTCATCTCCAACTCCGCCACCGCGGCCCTGCTGATCCCCATCCTGATCGTCGTGGCCAACGGCATGGCAGACCCCGAGGCCGCCAACAATGCCCAGTTCCTGGCCATGGGCGGCACCAGTGCCATGATCATCTTCATCGCCGTGTGCGCATCCATCGCCATGCTGTTCCCGATTTCCACTCCGCCGAACGCCATCGCCTCCTCCACCGGCATGGTGGAAACCAAGGATATGACCAAGGTAGGTATCGTGATCGGCTTCGTGGGCTTCGTGCTCGGATACTTCTGGCTGACTAAACTCTTCCCTTTTGCATAATATGAAAAAGACCATCCTCATAGCGATGGCGGCGCTGCTTGCGGGCAGTGCCGCCATGGCGCAGGAAACCCCTGCGAAATTCAAGCTTTACGGTTTCATCCGCAACTATGCGGTGGCCGATACCCGTGCCGTTAATGCCGGTACCGAAGACCTCTACTTCTACATGCCCAAGGCTGTGGAGATGAAGAACGGCTTCGACCAGAACGCCGGCTTCAACTGGCGCTTTGTCTCCCTCACCACCCGTCTGGGCCTGGATGTGTCCGGCTACAAGTTCGGCACCATGGGTGTCTCCGGTAAAGTCGAGGCGGATTTCTACAACCTTAACGGCTCCGTTCCCGTGCTGCGCCTGCGCCAGGCCTTCATGAAGCTTTCCTGGGATAACAGCCCCGTGGCCCTTACCCTGGGCCAGGCCTGGCATCCCATGGCCGCCGACATGCCCCACATGAACAACCTGGAGACCGGCGCTCCGTTCAACCCCTTCAACCGCAGCCCCCAGGTGACGGCCGATGTGAAGCTGAACGACCACTTTACCTTCACCGCCAGCCTCCTGTACCTGAACCACTACCTGCCCACCGGTCCTGCCGACAAGAGCAAGGATTATTATAAGTATGGCCTGCCGGAGCTCTATGCCGGTATCACTTATAAGAATGGTAAGGTGGTTGCCAAGGCCGGTGTGGATCTGGTGAACATGCGTCCCTACCGCACCATCGCCGACTGGAGAGTCATGGAAGACAACGCTCCTGCCATCGAGGTGAAGAGCCTCCTGAGCACCGTTTCGCCCTTCGTCTTCTTCCAGTATACCAACGGGTTGTTCCAGCTGCGTGCCAAGAGCATCCTGGCTCAGGCTGGTGAGCACATGAATCTCCTTTCCGGTTACGGTGTACACTCCTTCAACGCTGACGGCACCATCGAGTACACGCCTATGCAGGACTGGGCTTCCTTCGTGAGCTTCTCCTACGGCAAGAAGTTCCAGGTAATGGGTATGCTTGGCTACATGAAGCAGCTGGGTACCACCAAGGACCTGGTTGATAACGCAGTTTGGATGAATAAATCCGCCGATGTTCGCATCCAGCAGGCCCTCCGTGCCACGCCTACCATGGCCTGGAATATCGGCAAGTTCACCGTGTCTCTGGAATATAACATAACCGCCGCCGAATTCGGCAGCGGTGCCCGCAATGAGCGTGGTATGTTCACCGGTGACAAGGACTGGGTTCTCAATCACCGCTTCATCTGCATGACGAAGTTTAACTTCTAAGGATATCCTTCAGAACCAATCCGGCCAGTGTATGGCCGAAGATGGCTGTTATGTGCGCGAGGCTGCCGTTGACGCAAGCCTTGCGCACAATTTCATTGGCGGGCTCCTGTGCCTCGCCTTTGTTTTCCAGCAGTTC
>JAEEXZ010000053.1 GCA_016288055.1 Bacteroidales bacterium | reverse complement strand
ACGCGGCCGGCTTTCTTGACGGCAACACCGTGGCGGTCTTTACCGCTATCGGCATGTGCTGGAGCGGCTTTCTTTCTACGCACACCGCCATGCTTGACAGCATGGGTTACCGCAAGGTCATTTCCAAAGCCATCGGCGCCCACGCCATCGCCGGTCTTTGCGCCGGCGTCATCGCGCACTTTGTCTTCTATTTCCTCGACAAGTTCATAATCTAACAGTTTCTGCTCCAGGGATGTGCCCTTCACGCGGATGCGCAGGGGGTCTCCCAGGCGGATGGAACGGTGGGAGCGGCGTCCGATGGCGCGGTAGTGCTCCTCGTCGTACATGAAGAAATCGCTCTTGATGGTACGGTAGGGGATCATGCCCTCGATCTTGGTGGGTTCGATTTCTACGTAGATACCCCACTCCGTCACGCCGGACACATGTCCGTCGAATTCCTGGCCCACCTTGTCCTGCATGAACTCCACCAGCTTGTACTTGATGCTTTCGCGCTCGGCCTCGGCGGCGATGACCTCCCGTTCGGAGGCATGCTTGCACTGGAGGGTGTAGAAGTCTTTGTTGGCGCTCTCGCCGCCCTGGAGGTAGCGCGCCAGCAGGCGGTGCACCATCATGTCGGGGTAGCGGCGGATAGGGGAGGTGAAGTGGGTATAGAAGCGGAACGCCAGGCCATAGTGGCCGATGTTGTCCGTCGAATAGCAGGCTTTAGCCATGGAGCGCAGCGCCAGGATCTGGATGGCGGCGAGTTCCGGCTTGTTATCGGCCTCCTTCATGAGGTTGTTGAGGCTGCGGGCGATGTCGCGTCCTCCTTCCATCGGCCCTACCTTATAACCGAAGTGGCCGGCGAAGTCCCTCAGGCCGCCCAGCTTTTCCATGTTGGGCTCGTCGTGGATACGATAGACGAAGGTCTTGGCTTTGGCCGATGCCTTCCCGCCCATCTTGCCGGCGGTGGCGACGAACTCCGCGACGCTGCGGTTCGCGAGCAGCATGAACTCCTCGATGAGCCAGTTGGCTTCCTTGGAGAACTTCTGGTGAACGCCGACGGGTTTTCCGTTTTCGTCCACGTCCACCTTCATCTCCGGACGGTCGAAGTTGACGGCGCCTTCCTTGAAGCGTTTGGCGCGCAGTTTCTGGGCCAGGCCGTTGAGGGTGAGGACGGCTTCCTGGATATCGGCCGGTACATTCTCGGGCTTGGCGCCTTCGATGACGGCCTGTGCGCCGTCGTAGTCGAAGCGGTAGTCGGATATGATGTTGGTGCGGCCGAACCAGGAGTTGAGGACTTTGCCCTGGGGGGTGAGTTCAAAAACGGCGGAGAAGGTGAGCTTCTCTTCGTTGGGACGCAGGGAGCACAGCTTGTTGGAGAGCTTCTCCGGCAACATGGGGACGGTCCGGTCCACCAGATATACGGAAGTGCCGCGGGCCTGGGCTTCCTTGTCCACGTCCGACTCCGGCCGGACGTACCAGGTGACGTCGGCGATGTGGACGCCTACCTCGAAGTTGCCGTCCGGGAGCTTCCGGAAGCTGAGGGCGTCGTCGAAGTCCTTGGCGTCCGTGGGGTCGATGGTGAAGGTGAGCGCGTCGCGGAAGTCCCGGCGATGGGCGCGGTCCTTGTCGGTGATTTCCTCCGGAATGGCATCGGCCGCATTCTCCACGTTCTTCTCGAAGCGGTAGGGGAGGCCGAATTCCGCCAGGATGGCGTGCATCTCGGTGTCGTTCTCGCCGGGCTGGCCCAGCACATCCACCACATGTCCGAAGGGACCTGCGGCGCCGCGCTCCCAGCCGTCCACGACGGCGGCTACTTTCATGCCCTTTACACCGCCTTCCGGCACGGGCACGGAAATGTCATAGGGCATGGTTTTGGAGCTCATGAGCACCCAGGCCTGCTCCCCTACAATGTGCAGGATTCCCACGAACGGACGGTTGGAGCGTTCCACGATGGCGACGACTTCGCCGCTGCGGCGCTTGGCCTGTCCGGTCTTCTCCTGCGTGACGGCCACCCGCACGATGTCCCCGTTCAGGGCGCCGCGCGTTTTGGAGGCCTTGACATAAATATCTTCCTGCTGTCCTTCTACACGGACAAAAATGAATCCCTCCCGGGACATGAGGGCCTTTCCCTCATACTCGGGAATCACTCTCTTCTTCTTGTGATTCTTGCGATTGGGACTGTTCTTTTTTCTCGACATTCTTTCTTCTTCTTTATTACAATATGCAAAGGTACGGCAAATAATTTGTAAAATAATGAAAAAATTTTTTGCATTCCGGGCGAATGGTCCCATATTTGCAGTGTAATAGGATACTAATACAGCAACGCAATGGCGCTCATCGAACTTAAAAACATTAACAAAACCTACAACAACGGACAGCCGCTCCACGTCCTCAAGGGCATCGACCTCCATATAGAGAAAGGAGAGTTCGTTTCCATCATGGGAGCTTCGGGTTCCGGTAAGTCCACCCTCCTGAACATCCTGGGTATCCTCGACAATTACGATACGGGGACCTATACCCTGAACGGAACGCTCATCAAGGACCTTACCGAAAAGCAGGCGGCCGATTACCGCAACCGCATGATCGGCTTTGTCTTCCAGAGTTTCAACCTCATCAGTTTCAAAACCGCCGTGGAGAACGTGGAACTCCCTTTATATTATCAAGGTGTTCCCCGCAAAAAACGCCATGAGATGGCCATGGAATATCTTGAGAAACTGGGCCTCACCCCCTGGGCCAACCATTTCCCCAACGAGATGTCCGGCGGCCAGAAGCAGCGCGTGGCCATTGCCCGCGCCCTCATCACCAGGCCGGACATTATCCTGGCCGATGAACCCACCGGCGCCCTGGATTCCAAGACCAGCGTGGAGGTGATGCAGCTGCTGAAAAAGCTCAACGAAGAAGAAGGCATCACCATCATCGTGGTTACGCACGAAAGCGGCGTTGCCAACGAGACCGACAAAATCATCCACATCAAGGATGGCGTGATAGGCCAGATAGAAGAAAACTCTCACCACGATGCCTGGGGCGGTCCCCTCATGAAGTAATGAGAATCGAATTTATACATGAAGTTGCCAGTTCCCTGAGGAACAACAAGCTGCGCACGGCCCTCACGGGCTTTGCGGTGAGTTGGGGTATCTTCCTGCTTATCGTTCTTCTGGGTGCGGGAAACGGGCTCATGAACGCGATGCAAAGCAGCATGAGGAACTATATTTCCGAGACCGTCTCGGTGGAAGGAGGATATACCTCACTTCCCTACAGGGGGTACAAGGACAACCGGCGCATCCGTCTGAACAAGAAGGACCTGGACTATACGAAGAGCCCCGGATGGGAAGGAACCATTTATCAGGTGACCACGTCCACATCCTCCACCAGTACCTCTCTCGTCCGGGACGAGCTTTCCGTAGGCGGCTGGCTCACCGGAGTCATGCCGGAACACAAGGACCAGTTCAAGGTCAATATTGCAGAGGGCCGTTTCATCAACCGGAAAGACCTGGACGAGCGCCGCAAGGTGGTGGTCATCAGCATGGCGCAGGCGAAAGAACTGACCTCCGGAGAAACCGAATCCCTCCTGGGACAGTGGATCAAGGCTGGCTCGGTGGCCATGCAGGTGGTGGGTATCTACCATACGGACGAACAGGATTTCCGCCGTTCCTGCTACATGCCCTATACCACCTACAAAACCATCTTCGACACTTCCGACAACATTCAGTCCATCAACTTTTCAGTGAACGGGCCCACAACGCTGGAGGAGCATAATGCCTTCCAGAACGAGTATATCGGCGCCCTCAAAAACATGCATGACGTTGCACCCGGGGACGAAGCGGCTTTCTGGGTGGACAACAGTTATACCGAAAACATGCAGATGTCCGTCGCCAGGGACTCGCTGAGCATTGCCCTGTGGATTCTGGGCCTGCTCACGCTCGTGAGCGGAATCGTGGGTGTCTCCAACATCATGCTCATCACGGTGAAGGAGCGCACGCATGAGTTCGGCATCCGCAAGGCCATCGGCGCCAGGCCGGGTTCCATCCTGCGGCTGATTATCGGCGAAAGCGTGTTTATCACCACCCTGTTCGGCTACGTGGGCATGTTTGCCGGCATGGTCTCCTGCCAGATTATGGACAAGACCGTGGGACAGAGCGCCGTCAACATCGGCATCGGGGAAATCCGCATGCTGGTGGATCCCACTGTGGGGCTGAATACGGCCGTGGAGGCCACCCTCCTTCTGATTATCGCCGGCACCATCGCCGGGGCTATCCCCGCATGGAAGGCCGCCCGTGTAAAACCTATTGAAGCCCTGAGAGCAGACTGATGAAAAAGTGGATTGATACAGATTCGTTCAGGGAGATCCTGGACAGCATCCTGCGGAACAGGAGCCGCAGCATCCTCACCGGATTCGGCGTGTTCTGGGGCGTATTCATGCTGATGCTCCTTACCGGCGGCAGCCAGGGATTCAAGGAGCTTCTGAACAAGAACTTCGAGGGCTTTGCCCAGAATACCTGCATCGCCTTCGCCAACGAGACCTCCAAGCCCTATAAGGGGTTCATGAAGGGCCGCATCTGGGACATGACTTATGACGACGTGGACCGCCTGAAAGCCTTCATGCCCGAACTGGAAACCGTATCTCCTACCGTGAGCCTCTGGAACCAGGAGGTCGCGCGGGGTGAATACTCCTACAGCAGCGGCGTCATACGCGGTTCCCGGGCCGATTATTACAACATCGAGACGCCCCGGATCAAGTACGGCCGATTCCTCAACGAAGCCGACCTGGCCCAGGAGAGAAAGGTCTGCGTCCTGGGCAAGAAAGTGTACAACACCCTTTTCCCGGAAGGCGGGGACCCCTGCGGCCAGCGCGTACGCATCAGCGGAACCTATTACAGTGTCATCGGCGTGGACTGGCGGGACCGCGGCGGCATCAGCGTCAACGGCAGTGCCGACGAACTGGTCACCATCCCGCTCACGGTAGCCGTCAAGGCCTATAACCTGGGCAACAACATCCAGTTGCTGGCTTTCACGGCCAAGCCGGGCTTTACCATGAGCGACCTTACGCCCCGCGTGCGGGAAATCCTGGCCCGCGCCCACTACTTTGACCCCACGGACGAGCAGGCCCTGTTCCTGCTGAACACCCAGCTCATCTTCGGTATCGTGGACAACCTGTTCAAAGGCATCAACTTCCTGGTATGGCTCATCGGCCTGGGAACGCTGCTGGCCGGCGTCATCGGCGTGTCCAATATCATGATGGTGAGCGTGAAGGAGAGAACCACCGAAATCGGAATCCGCCGTGCGATCGGCGCCACGCCGCGCCAGATTCTGGGGCAGATCATTTCCGAAAGCATCGTGCTCACGCTGGTGGCCGGCATGGGAGGCATCGTCCTCAGCGTGCTGATTCTGGCCGGCGTCGAGGCTGGCATGACGGAAGACGGCATCCTTAAGGCCGCTTTCCAGGTACCCTTCGGCACGGCGGTGCTTGCGGCTTCGCTCCTTACCGTGCTGGGCGTGGTGGCCGGCCTCATGCCCGCCTCCCGCGCCATGCAGATCAAACCCGTGGATGCCATGAGAGACGAATAAAAAACAAATTACAGATATGAAAAAGATTGGTAAAATTTTGATGGTCATTGCGATTGCCGCAGTATTTATCGGCACGTTCGCCTACCTTTTCCGCCGGTCCCAGCCCAAGGAAATCCAGTATCAGGAACTGGTCCCCGAAACCGGCAACATTTCCAAGAGCACCGTCGTCACCGGTAAAATCCAGCCCCGCGACGAGGTGAACGTGAAACCGCAGATCAACGGTATTGTGGCCGAACTCTACAAGAAGGCCGGCGAAACCGTTAAGGAGAACGAGGTCATCGCCAAGCTCAAGGTCATCCCCGACATGAGCTCCCTCTCCAGCGCCCAGAGCCGCCTGCGCCTTTCCGAGATGAACCTCAAGCAGGCCCAGATCAACTTTGACCGTGAGAAGGCCCTCTTCGACAAGGAACTGGTGAGTGCCGAGGAATTCGAGAAAGTGAGCCAGGCCCTGCAGCAGGCCCGCGAGGAATACAACGTTTCCCAGGAAACCCTGGAAATCGTCCGCGACGGCGTTTCTTCCTCCAACAAGAGCGGAAGCACCACTCTGGTGCGCTCCACCATCTCCGGCCTCATCCTGGACATCCCCGTGAAGGTAGGTAACTCCGTCACCATGTCCAACACCTTCAATGACGGCACCACCATCGCCACCGTGGCCAACATGGACGACCTCATCTTCGACGGCAACATCGACGAAACGGAAGTGGGCCGCCTGCATGTGGGACTGCCCGTGAGCATTACCGTGGGCGCCCTGCAGAATGTCGTTCTCGAAGCGGCCCTCGAGTACATCTCGCCGAAAGCCATCGCGTCGGGCGGAACGAATCTCTTTGAAATCAAGGCCTCCGTAAAAGTTCCCGACGGCGTTGCCATCCGCAGCGGTTACAGCGCCAATGCCGAGATTGTCCTCCAGCAGGTTCAGGACGTTGTGACCGTTGCCGAGAGCGCCATCCAGTGGGAAGGGGACAGCACCTTCGTCTATGTGAAAGAGAACGACCAGTGGAACAAGCGCCCTGTGGAAACCGGTCTGTCGGACGGGATGAACATTGAGATCCGCAGCGGCCTCTCCTCCGGCGAAACCGTCCGCGGTCCGCAAATCATTAACACCAAGTAAGCCATGATCCTGAGCAGTTTTATCCTGGCCTTCGCCATGACGCAGGCCGTTGAGGCTCCTCCCACCGACCATCCCTGGAGCCTGAAGGAGTGTACCGAGTGGGCCCTGGAGCACAACCTCACCGTTACGGCGCAGTCCCTGTCGGTGGAGGGCAGTAAGATAGAGAAGAATACAGCCGATATGGCCTGGCTCCCGTCCGTGAACGGGTCGGCCAGCGAAAGCTGGAGTTTCGGCCGCGGTATCGGCGGAGACAATACCTACGAGAATGGCAACAGCTCCAGCACTAGTCTGAACCTGAATGCCGGCATGAACCTGTTCGACGGCCTGGCGACGCCCCGCCGCATGCAACTGGCCCGGCTGAACCTGGAAGCCGCCACGCAGGACCTTGAGAAAGCGCGCAACGACATCCGCGTGCAGGTAGCCCAGGCCTATGTTCAGACGCTCTACAACTATGAGATTGCCGATGTCGCCCGCGAGCAGCTCTCCATCGACTCGTTGCAGGTGGCCCGCCTGGAGGGACTGTTCTCCACCGGAAGGGCATCGGCCGCGGAAGTATCCCAGCAGAAGGCGTCCCTTGCCCAGAGCCAGGTGACGCTGGTGCAGGCGGAAAACAACGTACGCAGCTCCCTGCTCGCCCTGGCGCAGCTGCTGGAGCTCCCCGACTGGGAGGCTTTCTCCATCCTGCGCCCGAAGGTGCAAATGGAAGAAGTGACGGTGGGCCTGCCGGACATCGTGTTCATCGACGCGCTGGCCATGCGGCCGGAGGTCCGGGCCGAGCAACTTCGCCTGGAAGGAGCCGCCAAGCAGGTCCAGATTGCCAAGGCTGCCTATTCCCCTTCGCTGTCCCTGTCGGCCGGCCTGGGCTCCAACTACTACAGCAACTTCGGGACAAGCGGCTTCTGGGACCAGCTCCGCAGCAACTTCAGCCAGTACGTGGGCTTGTCGCTGAACATTCCCATCTTCAACCGCTTCGCTACCCGCAACCAGGTGCGCAGCGCCAAGCTCCACCAGGCCAATCAGGCCCTGCAGCTGCGGCGCACCGAGCAAAACCTCTACAAGGACATCCAGACGGCCTGGAACGGAGCCATCGCCGCCCGCACCAAATGGGAAGCCTCGCAGGTGGCGGCCGATGCAGCCCGGGATGCGTTCACGCTCACGCAGGCAAAATACGAGGGCGGGAAAGCCACTTTCACCGAATTCAACGAAAGCCGGGCCCGCATGGCAAAGGCCCAGTCGGATTCCGTCCAGGCCACTTACGAATACCTTTTCCAGACGCGTCTGGTGGAATTCTACCGCGGCGGTTCGCTCGATTTCTAGCTTTTTTGCCCTTTTTTGCGGTTTTTCATCGGCGGAGGGTGACGGACGATAGAATATTTTGACTAATTTAGCGGTTCGAAAAAAACGACTTATTTATATCATGGCAAATCTCTCCAAAACAACCCTCCGCGATTCCGCCGCCATGCGCTGGACAGCCTTGCTGCTGCTGGCCCTGGCGATGTTCTGCTCCTACATCTTCATGGACATCCTTTCCCCTATCAAGGACCTGATGCAGGAGACCCGCGGCTGGGATTCCACCGCTTTCGGAACCATGCAGGGTTCGGAAGTGTTCCTGAACGTGTTTGTTTTCTTCCTCATCTTCGCCGGTATCATCCTGGACAAGATGGGGGTCCGCTTCACGGCCGTGCTCTCCGCCGGTGTGATGCTCGCCGGCGCCATCATCAAGTGGTTTGCAGTGAGCGACGCCTTCATCGACAGCGGCCTGGAAGCCTGGTTCAACAATAACCTCAACTACATTCCGCTTTTTGACGAGCTGGGCGTTTCCCCGTTCTACCGCGGAATGCCGGCATCGGCCAAGTTCGCCGCCTGCGGCTTCATGATTTTCGGCTGCGGCTGCGAGATGGCCGGCATCACGGTGAGCCGCGGTATCGTCAAGTGGTTCAAAGGCCGTGAGATGGCCCTGGCCATGGGCTCCGAGATGGCCCTGGCCCGTCTGGGTGTCGCCACCTGCATGATCTTCAGTCCGTTCTTCGCCAAACTCGGCGGCAGCGTGGACGTGTCCCGCAGCGTAGCGTTCGGCGTGGTGCTCCTCTGCATCGCCCTCATCATGACCATCGTTTACTTCTTCATGGACAAGAAACTGGACGAGCAGACCGGTGAGGCCGAGGAGAAGGACGATCCTTTCAAGGTAAGCGATATCGGCAGGATCCTCTCCGACGGAGGCTTCTGGATCGTGGCCCTTCTGTGCGTGCTGTACTACAGCGCCATCTTCCCGTTCCAGAAATACGCCGTGAACATGCTCCAGTGCAACCTCACGCTCGTTGAGCCGGGCGCAGATTCCTTCTGGGCCAGCTCCAGCGTCACCATCATCCAGTACGTCATTATGCTGGTGGTGGCCGCCGCCGGTTTCGCCAGCAACTTCCAGAAGAAGAAATCCAACCAGTACCTGTTCCTGGGCATCTCCATCGCCTCCCTCATTGCATATTGCTATATGGGTTACATGCGTCAGAGCGCCGAATCCATCTTCGCTGTGTTCCCGCTGCTGGCCGTTCTAATCACCCCCATCCTCGGAAACTATCTGGACCGCAAGGGTAAAGGTGCTTCCATGCTGGTGCTGGGCGCCCTCCTTCTGATCGCCTGCCACCTTACCTTCGCCTTCGTACTGCCCATGTTCAAGGGCAACACCATCGGCGGCGCCATCGTGGCCTATACCACCATCCTGGTGCTGGGCGCCAGCTTCTCCCTGGTACCCGCCGCCCTGTGGCCCTCCGTTCCCAAGCTGGTGGACGCCAAGGTAATCGGCAGCGCCTACGCCCTCATCTTCTGGATCCAGAACATCGGCCTGTGGCTGTTCCCCCTGCTTATCGGCAAGGTGCTCGACAAGACCAATCCCGGCGTTACGGATCCCACCCAGTTCAACTACACGGCACCCCTTGTGATGCTGGCCTGCCTGGGCGTCGCCGCCCTGGTGCTCGGACTCATCCTCAAGGTGGTGGACCGCAAGAAGCACCTGGGTCTGGAACTGCCCAATATCCAGGAGTAGCATGGCTGCCGCAACCCAGCAGAAATTTTACAGGTCAGCAGCTTGGTTGGTGCTGGCCTGTTTGGTAGTACCGATGTTCGCATCGTACTACTTCGACGACATGTTCTCCAGCATCTCGTACCTGTTTGAAGACGCTTCCTTCACGCAGTTGGGCTGGGATGCGGCAGGTTATGGCCTCTACGCCAGCGGCTACAGCGTGCTGTGCGTGTTCGGCGGCCTGGTCGTGGGCGGCATCCTTCTGGACAAATGGGGCGTGCGCTTCGCCGGCAGCCTTTTCGTCGGCATGATGGCCGGCGGTGCCGGGCTGGTGCTCTGGGCCCTTCTGAGCGGCTCTTCCGCCTCACTCACCGTCGCCTACGTGGGCGTAATGCTCTTCGGCCTGGGCAGTGAAATCGCCGGAACGGCCGTTACGCGAAGCATCGCCCGCTGGTTTAAAGGCGGGCCGATGGCCTTCGCCATGGGTGTCCAACTCGCTATCGCGCGCCTGGGCACCGCCTTCGCCCTGGTCCTTTCCCCGCGCCTGGTACAGCAGCAGGCCGGACATGTTTATACCCTCTCGGAGACGGCCCGTCCCGCTGTGGTGGGCATGGGCCTGATGGCGCTCGGCCTTATTCTCTGGGCGGTGTTTGTGGCGCTGGATGCATCGGCCGGTAAAAAACGCCACGAGGAGTGCGAGTCCCTGAGGGGGAAGACTCCCGACAGCGCCTCCGAACCGGCCGGCTCTCCCGAAGAGGAGTTCCGTTTCTCTGACGTGCTCCATGTCCTGGGGAACCGTAATTTCTGGATTCTGGGTCTTCTTTGCGTGCTGTTCTACAGCAGCGTCATTGCCTTTAAAAAGTTCGCGGGCGCTATCCTCATTCCCCGCTTCGACATTCCGGCCGAGGCAGCCGGCTGGATGATTTCCATGCTGCCGTTCTCCACCGTCATTTTCGCACCGGTGTTCGGTATCCTGGTGGACAAGGTGGGGCACGGTACCCGCTGGATGATGGTGGGTGCCGTCCTGGCCCTGCTCGCTCACGGGCTGCTGGCCTTTGCCCCCGCCGGTGTTCCGTTCTGGGGATACCTGGCCATGGTGCTGCTGGGTTTCAGCTACTCCCTGGTTCCCGCCGCCCTCTGGCCTTCCGTCCCCAAGATTGTTCCGGACAAGGTCCTGGGCACAACCTTCGCGCTGGTCAACTGGGTACAGAACCTGGGACTGCTCAGCTTCAAGTGGCTCTCCGGAATCATCCTGGGCACGGGCTCCGAAGGCCCTGTCCACGTGGAGATGATGTTCTTCGGTCTGTGCATCCTGGCGCTGGCCGCCGCCATCCTCTTCCGTTCCAACTCCCGCCGCCACCCCGATCTTCAGCTTGACAAGCCCAACCGATAGTTGTTCTTGTGTTTTTTACGCAAAAACGGCCCAAAGTGCGTAAAAACAGTTGCCTCCGTAACTGGATTTATGCAAAAACGGCCCAAAGTGCGCAAAAGAAGGCAATTCGTGAAAAATGATTACCTTTGTAATCTATGTATGAATTGTTGGATACAATCAATAGCCCGGAGGATCTGAAGAAACTGGACGTGACGCAGCTCAAGCAACTGTGCACGGAACTTCGTCAGTATATGGTATCCTGCTGCTCGGTGAATCCCGGGCATCTGGGTTCCAGCCTGGGCGCCGTGGAACTGATTGTCGCGCTCCATTATATATATAATACGCCTGAGGACAAAATCGTCTTTGACGTAGGCCATCAGGCCTATGCCCACAAGATACTGACCGGCCGGCGGGAGGCTTTTACCGCCAACCGCAAGTGCGGCGGCATCAGCGGCTTCCCCAAACGGAGCGAAAGCCCCTATGATGCATTCGGCGCCGGACACTCTTCCACTTCCATATCGGCCGCGCTGGGTTTTGCCGAGGCCGCCCACCTGACGGGCAGCCCGGACAAGGCCATCGCCGTCATCGGCGACGGCGCCCTCACCGGCGGCCTGGCCTGGGAAGGCATGAACAATGCCGGCGCCTCCAAAGCCGACATCCTCATCATCCTGAACGACAACGACATCTCCATCGATCCCAACCGGGGCGGTGTTCACGACTACCTTCTGAAACTCACCACCAGCCCCGCCTACAACCGGCTTAAAAACCGTATCTGGAATTCCATGGGCGAAGGCAAAACCCGTGATTGGATCCAGAAGCGGGTGCTGGACACCAAGTCCAACCTGGTGCGCTCCAGCGGCGGTGCCATCTTCGAGGCGCTGGGATTCCGCTACTTCGGCCCCATTGACGGCAACGACCTTGAGCAGCTTACCGCCACCCTGGAGAGGCTGAAAAACCTCCGTGGCCCCCGTCTTCTGCACATCCACACCCGCAAAGGTTGCGGATATGCCCCCGCCGAGGAAAATCCCACCGTATGGCACGCCCCCGGCCGCTTCAATCCCGAGACCGGCGAACGCGTCAAGACCGTCTATCCCGCCGACCGTTACCAGGACGTCTTCGGACAGGTCCTCACCGAACTGGCCGGAAAAGACGGAAAAGTAGTGGGCATCACTCCCGCCATGGCCAGCGGCTGCGGCATGACGCCGTTCGCCAAAGCCTTCCCGGACCGCTTCTTTGACGTGGGTATCGAAGAAGGCCACGCCGTCACGTTTGCCGCAGGCCTGGCCGCCGCCGGTCTGAAACCCTTCTGCAACCTCTATTCGTCATTCTCCCAGCGCGCCTACGACAACATCATCCATGACGTAGCCCTCCAGGGCCTTCCGGTGGTGTTTTGCTTCGACCGGGCCGGACTGGTAGGGGAGGACGGCGCCACCCATCACGGCTGCTTCGACATGGCAGCCTATCGCAGCATCCCCGGCATCACCATCGCCGCCCCGCGCAACGAAACCGCCCTCAAGCGGCTGATGTACACGGGCCTTTTCCAGGAATCCGGGCCGATGATCATCCGCTACCCCCGCGGCATCGGCGAAGGCGCCTCCTGGCGCGAGGCCCCCTACGAAACCCTTCCCGTCGGAAGGGGAGAGAAACTGGCCGATGGTACTTCCGGCGTGGCCGTACTGGGTATCGGCCCCGTGGTGAACAACGCCCTCGCGGCCGCCCGCCGGTGCGAGGCACGGACCGGCCAGCGCATCGCCGTGTATGACATGTGCTTCCTTAAGCCGATGGACGAATCCATCCTCGAAGAGGTCTCCCGCTGCCGGAGAATCGTCACCGTGGAGGACGGCGTGCTCAAGGGCGGTCTGTTCGGTGCCGTGAGTGAATACTTCGCCGGTCGCGAAAACGCCCCCCTTATCGAGGGAGTCGGCATTCCCGACCACTTTATCCATCAGGATACTCAGAAGGCCCAGTGGGCATCCTGCGGTCTGGACACCGATTCCTTATATGACCGTCTGTCCGGACTCCTGAAGAATCCGTAATAACGCAGCTTCAAAAAAATCTTTGAAAAGTTTTGCGGATTCAAAAAAAGTTCATACCTTTGCAGTCCTTTCAGCGATGAAGGATTCGTGAGCGCCGATATAGCTCAGTTGGCCAGAGCACGTGATTTGTAATCTCGGGGTCGTGGGTTCGAATCCCTCTATCGGCTCGAAAGAGCTTTGA
>JAEEXZ010000052.1 GCA_016288055.1 Bacteroidales bacterium | reverse complement strand
GCAGCGGGCTTTCCGGGCTGTTTTCCCCGGGCACCATGAAACTAGCTGCACGTAAATATAGTGAAATTTCTTTTACGAGCGAAGGAATCAGCGGAATTTCTCGCATTTTGTCGCCCTTGCCTTTTACCCGCAGCGTACCGCGTCGCGCATCCACGCTTTTGCGCTGAAGGCCGATGATTTCCGCCCGCCGGATGCCGCATCCGTACAGGAGGCTCACCGTGAGCCGCCGCAACCGCCGTTCATAGAGCTCCTTCGCGAGCGCAGTCCCCGGCGCGGTGCTCAGCAGCAGTTCCAACTCGTCCTCCCCCGCTGCGTGGGCCGATTCCCTGAGATAATCGGCCATGGCCCCTTCCGTGAAGTACTCTGGCAGGCGTTTCTCCATCTTGGGGCGCCGAACGGTCCGCACGGGGTTGGATTTCAGTTTTCCTTCTTTGATGAGGTAGTTGCAGTAGCCGCTGAGCGCGCTCATGTGCAGGTGCACCGTGCGGGGCTTCAGCCCCCGCTCGATCATGTGTGCCTCGTATTCCCTGATACGGGAAGGGATCAAGTGCGGGGTTATGTCATCCTGAGGAGCGTCTGCGACGAAGGAACTGAAGCCCATTAACGCATCGGCATACAACGCCTGCGTACGGGGCGAATACCTCCGGACATCCCGAATGTACGCGATATAATCGTCTATTGTCATTCTGAGCGAAGCGAAGAATCTATCAAGCCCATTTCTGCCGCCTTCTGCCGCATGTAGGCATCGGCCGCCTCGAAGGTATAAGGAATTTCCCCGTCCAGGACGGCGTTCTTCACCATTTCCTTGAGCTGGCCGATCACGCTGCACGGCTCCAGGTGGAACACCTGCATGATGTAGTCTCCGGTGATGGGGTTCTTCCAGTTGCGGATTTCGTCCTTGGCTTCTACCTCGGCCATCTTGGCCTTGACCTGCTCGAAATTGTGACGCAGGCGGGCCACTTTGGCGGGATTCTTCGAGGTGATATCGGCATTGCACAGGAGCATGAGGTCGTCGATGTCGTTGCCCGCATCGAAGAGGAGGCGGCGCACGGCGCTGTCGGTGACTTCGTCGTCCACCAGGGCGATGGGCCGCAGGTGAAGGTTCACCAGCTTCTGGACGTATTTCATCTTCTCGTTAAGAGGCATCTTGAGCTTCTCGAAGATCTTCGGGACCATGCGGGCGCCGATGACTTCGTGCCCGTGGAAGGTCCAGCCCTGGGTGGCGCTGTAGCGCTTGCTGGCAGGCTTGCCTATGTCGTGCAGCAGGGCGGCCCAGTGGAGCCAGAGATTCGGCTCCTTCCCGGCTTCTATTTCGAAGGCGACGACGTTGTCCACCACCTGCAATGTGTGGGTGAAGTTCTCCTTGTGGCCTTTGCCGTCAACGGTTTCCACGCCTTTGAGCTGGCTCAGCTCCGGAAGGAACTGCTTCAGCAGGCCGGTATCTTCCAGCAGTTGGAAGGCCATGGACGGTTGCGGCGTCATGAGCATCTTGTTCAGTTCCTCGACGATGCGCTCGCGGCTTAGTATCTGAAGCCTGTCGGCCATGTTCTTCATGGCCTGGATGCTTTCGGGAACTATCTCGAACTTGTGTTCGGGGGTGCTCAGCTTCGTTGCGAAGCGGATCGCGCGCAGCATGCGAAGGGGATCGTCGGAGTAGGTCTGTTCGGGTTCCAGCGGGGTGCGGATGATGCCCGCCGCCAGGTCCTTGATGCCGCCGAAGGGGTCCACCAGGGCGCCGAAGTCCTCTTCGTTCAGGGAGAAGGCCATGGCGTTGATGGTGAAGTCCCGCCGCAGCTGGTCTTCCTGCAGGGTGCCGTCCTCCACGATCGGCTTCCGGCTGTCCCTGTTATAGCTCTCCTTGCGGGCTCCCACAAACTCCACTTCCATGCCGTGATACTTGAGCATGGCCGTTCCGAAACTTTTGAACACGCTCACCCGCGCATGCGTCTTGGCCGCAAGGGCTTTGGCCAGGGCAATGCCGGCATGCTCCACGCCGGGAGTGCTCTCCACCACAATGTCGATGTCCTTGTTGGGGCGTCCCAGGAAGCAGTCCCGCACATAGCCTCCGATCACGAAAGCCCGCACGCCCAGTTCCCTGGCCGTTTCGCTCACCAGCTTGAACACCGGATTATCCAGATATCCTTCAGTAATGGTCATAGCATATCCTCCCACATGGGGGCTTTCTGCATGAACTGCCATCCATCGGCCTGTCGCTCAAAGATGAACGTCTTGATACCGTTGGTGATGACTATATAGTTCACATTGAGTTCGTTGTTATAGCGCAGGGCTTGGTCCACCACATTTTGGTCCAGCGTCACCTCCGGCCGCTTGCACTCCACGATCATCATCGGCTCCGCGGCGCGGTTATAGACCACTATATCGGCCCTGTACTCCTTTCCCGCATGGCTGAACGCCACCTCGCTGCCCATCATGTGCTCCGGCACCTTCATGCCCTGATGCAGCACCCCGATGAACCACTGTCTCACAGCCTCCTCCGGCGTATTCTTCACGCTCTTCCGCCGCAGCGGGTCCCATATGTAGTCACTTTCCATATTTCTCTTCTAATTCACGTCAAAGTTAGCCAAATTCCCCAATTCCTGCAAATGCGCCCCGCGCCCTCCTCTTGCCCCCGGTTAAAGCACACTTTCGCCAATCTAAATCGTATTAGCGTGCTTTAACCCCGCCTCATACACCCACTTAAAGCACACTTTCGCCAATCTAAATCGTATTAGCGTGCTTTAACCCCACCTCATACACCCACTTAAAGCACACTTTCGGCCTCCTGACCCCCATCATCGTGCTTTAACCCCATATTGCGACCATAGTTAAAGCACACTTTCGCCAATCTAAATCGTATTAGCGTGCTTTAACCCACCCTCGCGACCCCACTTAAAGCACACTTTCGGCCACAGAACCCCCATCACTGTGCTTTAACCCAACCGCCTCCAGCGAAGCGGGATTGTGCCCATTCTTTCCCTATGAAGCCGCCAACAGAGTGCGAAAAAAAAGCAAAAATTCGTCATATATTTGCCGCATGATCGGCCATACACGTGCGTCAAGGCCACATTTTGCCAATTATCCGTTTCATTTTTGATGAAACGGATAAGTTTTCTGTACTTTGCAAAAATGGAACAGACATGGACACATTTACTCCAAAAGGCATTGATGACTGCTATCATGTGTACTCGGACGGAACTCGGATTTTGGTACTGTGCGACACGGATGAAGACCACATTTACATGATGAATCAACTGGCTGTTGCCGCCTACTTCTGCCATCTGCGGATACTAGCGCTGGAAGTGATGAGAACGCATTTCCATATAGTGCTCCGTGGCCAGGCAGAGAAAATAGAGAAGTTTAAGATTCAGGTTAAAAGATTGATAGTAAGGCGATACAATAAGGAAGGGCTGGGCGAACTTGTCAAGAATTCCATTTCTATACAGGCCGATAAAATCCTGAACGATGAGGAACTGCGCCGTAAGATCATTTACGTTTTGAGAAACTGCACCGAGGCCGGATATCAGTTTCTGCCGGAAGACTACCCCTGGGGCCCGGGCAACGTATATTGCCACTTGGAGAAGAATCACTACAGAAGCGTGGGAGATTTGGACTACCGTGATGCCTGCCGACGGTTCCGCACCCGTGTAAAACTCCCTGCAGCGTGGCGATACGACGAAAAAGACATGCTCGTACCGGCAAGTTACATTGATGTAAACTACTTGAAACAGAACGTTTTTCTTACCCCACGCCAGTACATCGCCTTCCTGAGTGTAAAGAAAAAGGACCTGGCCGAAATGGAAGCAGCCGACGCCCGCCCTTTCCTGGAAAAGAAGGACGAAAGCCGACTGCTGAAGGAAATCGAAGAGGTTAGCAACAAGAGATACGGCATCTCCGTCAAACAATTGAGTCAGGCCGATAGAATCGCCCTGGCAACGCAGATGTGGAACCAGGGCAAAACGTTTTCCATCAAGCAGTTGGCCCGTCTGACTAGAAACAATGAGGACGTGCTAAGAACCATCCTGCACGTCCCCAAGAAAGAATAATCTTATTCCGAAAGCAGATACTTTTTCCAGAAGTCCTGGTTGGCCCGCTCGAAGTGAGCGCGCTGGTAGCCGCGGTAGCCGTGCATGCCGTCGGGATAGATCATGAACTCGAAATCGCCCCCCCGCCCTTGCAGGACATCGATAAGCTGCAGGGTGTTCTGGAAGTGGACGTTGTCGTCCCCGGTGCCATGGGTGAGTTTGAGCATCACGGGAGCCACGCCGGAGCCGTAACCCACTTTGGCAGGATAGCCCTTCATCCGCCGGATGACGGCCGTCTCCCGGTAGCCGTCCGGATTGTCCTCGGGCGTGGACATGAAGCGTTCGGTGTAGTGGGTGTCGTACAGGGCCCAGTCGTACACGCCGCCGCCGGCGATGCCGTAGTGGAAGTACTCGGGGGCTTCGGCCACCAGCAGCGCAGTCATGGTGCCGCCGAAGCTGAAGCCTTCTACGCCGATCTTATCGGCCTTCACGTACGGGAGGCTCTGTAGCCACTTGGCCCATTCGATGAAATCGCTCACCTCCACCGTTCCCAGGCGCTTGTAGATGGCGTCGGTGCCGGCCCGGCCGTTGTGGCCTGCCGCGCGGCAATCGGCTATGAGCTCGATGATACCGTTCTGCCGATACCAGGCATACCGCGAAGGGGCCACCCAGCGGTCGTGCACTTCAGGGGAATCGGGGCCGCCGTAGATGTCCACGTGCACGGGGTACTTCTGCGAGGGATCGAAGTTCTCCGGATAATAGATGACGCCCGGGAGCTCCAGACCGTCCACCGTGATGGAGACGAGCTCGCCCGTGCCATCGGCCTGTCCTTCCATGGCGCCCACCAGCGTGGAGTGGCCCTTGAGGTCGTGCAGACGCACTTCCCAGGGCGTGCGGAGGTTCGAGGCCAGCGTCACGAAGTGCTTCCCGTCGGGGGCGAAGCTCACATCGGCCAAGTTCATCGCGGTGTCGGTAAGGGCCGATATCACCCCCTTCGGCGACACCTTGTACAGCGCTTTGCGCACGTGGGAGTCGCGCTCGGCGGCGAAGTAAACGGTGCCGTCGTTGTCGGCACGAAGCAGGACGATGCGCCAGTTGGGACCGTCGGTGAGGCGCTTGAGCGTGGCGCCGTCGTAGCTCAGGAAATAGATCTGCTGCCAGCCGGTTTCAAAGCTGCGCACCATGTATAAACCCTTGTCGGTGAAGAGCATATCCTCCATCCAGTCCAGCCAGGTGGAGACCTCTTCGTGATAGATGGCCTTCTTGCTGCCGTCGGCCGGATTCACCGCGTACAGGTCCAGGGTGTTCTGGATGCGGGGCTCGCGGGCTACGTAGAAGGTCTTGCTGTCGGCCCCCCAGAAGGGTGTGCCGAAGTATTGGTCGTCGCGCGGGTCGAAATCGGCCCATGTGATGGCGCCGTCGTTCAAGTGGGCAAAGCCGATGCGCACTTCGGGGTTGCGTTCGCCGGCCTTCGGGTAATGCGTGCGGCGGAGGGTCCCGTCCTGGCCGAAGGGCGAGTAGATCGGGAACATCGGCACGTCGGTGTCGTCAAAGCGGTAGAAGGCGAGGGTCCGGGAGTCGGGGCTCCACCAGAAGGCGCGGTAACGCGAAGGCCGGCCGAAGATCTCTTCATAGTACACCCAGCTGGCATAGCCGTTCATGATGGTTTCGGTGCCGTCTGTGGTGAGCCGGGTCTCCTTGCCGCTGGCGATATCCACGACCCATAAATCATTCGCGCGCGTGAAGGCGAGCTTGGTGGAGTCCGGGCTGTAGGTCAGGTTCACGGCGCCTTCCGGCTGCAGGGGAAATTCGGCGTACTTTTCGGGAGCCTTGACGCCGTCCTTACGGGTTGTACGGTTTCTCCCCACCGTGAGGGAGAAACAGGTGCTGTCTGTATAGCTGCCGTCGTAGGAAAATGCGACTTCCTTGTTACTCAGCCACTTATAAGCAGCCGGAATACGGTCCCGGGCCGACTGTGCCTCCGCCGTGAGGCCCCCCGTGAGGCCCGCCGCCACCAGCAACAGGGCCACTGTAATCCATTGGTTCGTTTTCATGCCAATAAAGTTACGAAAAAAACTCGTTGCCGCCATCTTTTGGTTGGGTTAAAGCACAGTGATGGGGGTTCTGGGGCCAAAAGTGTGCTTTAACCGGGTGTATGAGGTGGGGTTAAAGCACAGTGATGGGGGTTTTGTGGCCGAAAGTGTGCTTTAACCGGGTGCATGAGGTAGGGTTAAAGCACGCTAATACGATTTAGAATGGCAAAAGTGTGCTTTAACCGGGCTGCGCGTGGGCGTTGCGATGGCCGAAGGAAATTTGGTTTTTCGGGCCCCGTCCCGAAAAAAAAATTTCTTCGGCCGTGGGCCCAATGAGGCATAGATTCTTCGCCAAGCTCAGAATGACAAAACATGTGCTGCGCGTGGTCCTAACGGGACCCAAACACCTTATCCGGGAAATTGACCAGATACACCTGGGAGACGGCGCGGGTAAGGGCGGTGTAGAGCCACTTGATGTCGTCGTCCGTCACATCGTCCTGCCAAAAGGGGTTGTCGATGAACACGCACTGCCACTGCCCGCCCTGGGCCTTGTGCGTGGTGATGGCATGGGCGTACTTGATCTGTAGCGCAGAATAGAACGGATCCTCCCGAACGGCCTCGTAACGTTTCCGCTTGGCGCCAATGTGGTCATAATCGGCCCAAACGCCCTGCCAGAGGGCCTGGGAAGCGGCGTAGTCGAGGGAAGGGGCGTCGGAAGTGAGGGTGTCCAGCAGGACCTTCATCTCGACCTCCTGGTTGCCGTAGTCGGGAAGGGCGATGCAGGCGTCGGCGAAGTGCAGGCCGTATCGCTCCTCGAAATGTTTGATCCACACGAGCGTGCCGATGTCACCGTTGGCAATATAATCAGTCCCCTCCAGCCCGGAGAGGTAATGGTTCTTCACCACCATGAGTTTTTCGCCCCGGGAGAGCTGTTCCTCCCGGTAAAGGACCTGGCCGCGGATGCCCAGGTTGTATCGGCCTGCACGCTTGTTGGACCGGCACAGCACGACGACATCGTCCTCGCCGTAGCGTCCGTAGGCGTCAGAGAGCGTTTCCAGGAGCTCGCCGCCGGAGATATGCGCAAAGTCGGGGAATCCCTCGCACGTGAGACCCAGCCCCCCGACGGGCAGCGCATCCTGCAGGGGAAGCAGGTCCCTCAGGTGCGTCGCGTTCACCAGGATCCCGGAGCCGGCCGCCTGCCGGACCACCTGCGACAGCCCCACGTACGACACCCCGCCGAAGCCGTCCATATAGCTGGCCGATAAAGCC
Source organism: Bacteroidales bacterium (assembly GCA_016288055.1). Taxonomy (GTDB): domain Bacteria; phylum Bacteroidota; class Bacteroidia; order Bacteroidales; family UBA932; genus Cryptobacteroides. The sequence continues at coordinate 5,990 of JAEEXZ010000052.1, read as the reverse complement.
GGCGACGCATCCAGCCCCACGGGCGGAAGCTGCGCGGAGTCGCCCATCAGGATAAGCTTGCAGTCGTCCCCGGCGCGGACGAAGGAGACAAGGTCGGCCAGAAGGTCGCCCGTGCCGAATGCAGCCCCGACATCCCCGGCGGAAATGCCTATCAGCGACACCTCATCCACGATGAACAACGTGCTGCGGGCCTTATTGGGGGCAAGGGAGAAGGCGCCCATCCCGTCGGCCCCGAAGGATTTTTGCCGATAAATATGCTTATGGATGGTCGAAGCGGGACGCCCGGCATACTGCGACAGGACCTTCGCCGCGCGGCCGGTGGGAGCCAGCAGCACGCACGGAACGGAAAGCTCGCGCAGCCCGGCGACCACCGCCGCCATGACGGAAGTCTTTCCGGTGCCCGCATAGCCGTTCACCACAAGGATGTCGCCGTCGGCCGATACGCAAAACGACGCCACCGCCTCCAGCAGCCGCGTCTGGTCCGCTGTTGCCTCGAAGGGAAAATGGGCGCAGAAAGCCTTGTAGAAAAACTCGTTACGCACGTCCCTGATACTTCCGGTTAAAGATGGAGGAAAGCACCGCGAAGATGGGGTAGATTTCCACACGGCCCAGGAACATGTTCACGGAAAAGATAATCTTGAGGGGGTTGGGCTCGGCCCCGTAATTGCCCAGGGAGCCGATGCTTCCCAGCGACGGCCCAACATTGGCCAGCGTGGAGATGGAGCCCGTAAGCGCATGCCCGTTCGGATCCCCCACCAGCAGGCACAGGATGGCCGAAAAACCCACCAGCAGGAAGAACAGGGCCAGGTACAGGATCTGGGGATAAATTTCTTCGTCGTGCAGGACACGGCGTCCCATCCGCACTTCAAAGACGGATGAGGGATACAGCGTCTTCTGGATCTGCATATGGATGGCCTTGAACAGGACAATCACACGGTCCACCTTCATACCGCCGGTGGTAGAACCGGCACAGCCGCAGACCAGGCTGGCGAGCATCAGCAGGAAGCACGGAAGCATGGGCCAGGCGGCATTGTCGGAGATGGCGAATCCCGTAGAGGAAGCGTAACTCACCACATGGAAGGTGCCGTCCAGGAAGGCGCGTCCCCAGCTTTCATCGATGCCCTGCAGTTTGAGAGACAGCGACGAAACCACAGAGAACGCCACCAGCATGGTCACGTAGAAACGCATCACCGGGTTCCTCATCGGGCGCAGCGTACGGCCCGCCAGCGAAACGAAGATGAGGCCGAAGTGCACCGACGCCAGGAACATCAGCACGATGGTCACGAGTGAAATCAGCGGAGAGTCAAACGCGCCGATGCTGAGCGTCTTCGTGGAGAAGCCGCCCGCCGCGCAGACGGACATCGCATGGTTGATGGCGTCGAAGGCGCCCATCCCCGCCGCCCAGTAGCTGAAGAAAGCCACCACGCAAAGGCCGATATAGACATAAGCAAAGATATACACCGTCCTGTTGGCGCGCGAACGGTAGTCCTCCCGCGAAAGCGAAGAGAGCTCCATGTTGGTGAGCCTCAGCCGCACGGGCGATGAGGTGGGAATGATCAGAAGCAGGAACACCACGACACCCAAGCCGCCGATAAAGTGGGTGGCCGACCGCCAGAACAGCAGGCTGCGCGGCAGTCCCTCTACGTTATCCAGGATGGTGGCACCGGTGGTGGTAAAGCCCGAGACGCTTTCGAACCAGGCGTTCACCACGGTGAACGGACCGCCCCACAGGGCATACGGCATGGCGCCGAACACGAAGGACAGCAGCCATGACAGAAAGATAATCATGTAGCCGTCCTTCAACGAAATCTGGGACGTCTTCCGCACGAAGATGAAGGGGAAGATACCCACGATGAAGGTGATGGTGAAGCTGATCAGAAGGGGCGCAAGCGCGCTGTCGCCGCCGTCCCGCAGGGAGACCATGGCCGACAAAAACATAAACAGCGCACTGACCAGCAGTGCGATGCCCACGTTGCGCGATATGACCTTCAGGTTCATTGCTTGTCCTTCAAATCCGCGATACGCTTACGAAGGGAACGGTTTTCCTCCGCGAGTTCTGTAATGGAGGAATTGAGGTCTCCGAGCTGGTCGTTGCCGTCGAACGTGTAAGTGTAACGGCGCCGGTATCCCAGGTAATCCCGCAGATTGCGCAGCATCCGGTACAGCGGCGTCACGTAGTACGTCTGGATGTAGAACATGAGCAGGAACACCAGGATAATGCCCACCGAAACGGCCACGGAAGAGGGTATGATGCTGCGGAAGAAACCACTGTCGAAATCCTTGGAGTTGGTCTCCAGCTCTTCATAGAGGGAGGCCGACAGACCGTCAAGGTAAATGCGCATGCGCGTGAAAAGGGGCTGAAGGCGGGAGAAGAACCAGTCCCGCGTGTCGATGAAACTGCTCTCGTACACGTCTTCCACCTCCGTGGAAGCGAGCATGTAGGCGGAGTAGGCGTAGATGACGGAATCGGCCCAGGCCTGTGCCTCGGGGTTTCCTCCCAGCGAGCCTTTGAGGGCGTTGCAGCGGTCCAGGAAGCCGTCGCAGTCGAAGGCCGGAAGGGCGGTGAAGGTGTCGTCGCCGATGACGGCCAGCATCTTCAAGTTGTATCCGTCCACGGCCGCCACCAGTTCCTGCGTGCGGTGGATATTGTTCACGTTGCCGGCTATGAGGCTGGAAACGTAGTTGGACATGTGCCGATACTCCAGCACCGAGATGATGCTGGACATCAGGAGGACCACCGCTATCGCGCTGAGGGACAGCGTGATTTTCATTCTCAGGGACAGGCGGAACTCCCTGAACCAGTTTTTAACTTTTACGAACATACGTAAATGCAAAGATACAAAATTTCCGCTTATCTATTTTCTTAATATTTTTTACGATAAACGAAAATAATTGAAAAAATTTTTATATATTTGCCTCAAACTAACGGATAATCTTATGAGAGCTACCTTTTTAGACAAGAAGGATAATAAAAACACCCTCCTCAAAAAGACTATTTTGTATCTTTGCATCGAGCGTGGAGAGCACAGCATCGCCGCCCTCAGCGAAGCCATCGGCGCGTCTGTCCCTACGGCCACAAAGCTGATCGGCGAGCTCATGGACGAGGGCTTCATGATCGACATGGGCAAGTCCGGCACATCGGGCGGACGCAGGCCCTCCATCTATGGTCTCAATCCGGAAGCCGGCTACTTTATCGGCGTAGATATCCGGAATTCCCACGCCAGCATTGCCATTACGGACTTTAAAGGCGGCCTCCTCAAGTTCCAGGACGGTATTCCGTTCAAGATGGAAGCCAATGAGGATGCAGTGCACCGCATTGCCAAGGCTATCCGTGAGTATGCCAACCTCCAGAATGTGGACTGGAACAAGGTCATGGGCGTTGGCGTAAGCATTCCCGGCCGCGTAAATCCGGAAACCGGCTATTCCAACAGCTATTCCTTTGACGAGCACCACTCCATCGCCTCCATCCTGGAGGACGACCTGGCCGTTCGCGTCGTGCTGGAGAACGACTCCCGCGCCATGACGTACGGCGAGTACATGGGAGACGGTCTCAAGGAGAAGAACATGCTGTTCGTGAACGTGAGCTGGGGCCTGGGTATGGGTATGATTCTGAGCGGACACTTATATTATGGTACGTCGGGTTATTCCGGCGAGTTCGGCCACTTCCCTCTCCTGGACAACGGCCAGATGTGCCGCTGCGGTAAAATCGGCTGCCTGGAGACGGGGGCGTCGGGATCGGCCCTGGTCCGTCAGATCGGCGAAAAGCTCAGCGCCGGACGTGCGTCGTCGCTGGCGGCCATCTACAAGAGCGAAGGACGCGTGAACCTGAACGATATTTTCACCGCCATCAACAGCGAGGATATCCTGGCCATTGAAATGGTTGAGAAGCTGGGCACCAGCCTGGGCAAAGGCCTGGCGGGCCTGATCAATATCTTCAATCCGGAACTCGTGGTAATCGGCGGCAAAGTGGCCGTGGCGGCGGGAGACTATCTCATGCTGCCCATCCGCACCGCCATCAAGCGCCATGTCCTGAACATCGCCAACCGCGACACGTCCATCAAGCTCACCCAGCTGCGGGAACAGGCCGCCCCCTACGGAGCCTCCCTGCTGGTGAGAAGCCGTATGCTTGGAATGCTATAACCAATCTATGCCACATATTTCCCAGCGCGGCACCCAGATGCCGTCGTCTCCTATTCGTAAACTTGCCCCCCTGGCCGCACAGGCCAAGAAGGAAGGGGTAAAGGTGTATCATCTTAACATCGGCCAGCCGGATCTTCCTTCTCCGCAGAAAGGCCTGAATGCGCTCAAGAGCATTTCCCGCACCACGCTCGAGTACAGTCCGTCGGAGGGATATGCTTTCCTTCGTGAAAGGCTTTGCGGATATTACGCCAAGTTCGGCATTTCGCTCACGCCGGAGGAGATCATCATCACCACTGGCGGCTCGGAGGCCATCCTACTGGGCTTTTTTACCTGCCTCAATCCCGGAGACGAGATTGTGATGGTAGAGCCCTGCTATGCCAATTACATCTCCTTCGCCAAGACGGCCGGTGTAGTGGTGAAAACCGTCACCGCACGCATCGAGGACGGCTTCAGACTGCCGCCCGTAGAGGAGTTCGAGAAGGCCATCACCCCCAGGACCAAAGCCATCCTGCTGTGCAATCCCGCCAATCCCACCGGCTATGTTTACACGCCGGAAGAACTGCAGCAGATCAAGGAAATCGTCGTTTCCCACGACCTTTTCCTCTTTGCCGACGAAGTATATCGAGAGTTCGTCTATAACGGGAAGCCCTACACCAGCGCCCTCACCCTGGACATTCCGGAAAACGTCGTACTCATCGACTCCGTGAGCAAGCGCTACTCCGAGTGCGGTATCCGCGTAGGTATGCTCATCACCCACAACAAACAGGTGCACGACACCGTACTCAAGTACTGCCAGGCCCGCCTCTCTCCCCCGCTGCTGGGCCAGATCGTGGCCGATGCCTCCATTGACGGCGTTGAAGCCTATGCCCGCAGCTGCTTCGAAGAGTACAAAGAGCGCCGCGACTTCTTCATCAAGGGCCTTAACGAGATCCCCGGGGTCTATTCCCCCATGCCCGAAGGCGCCTTCTACACCGTCGCCAGCCTCCCCGTCGAGGATGCCGAAGATTTCTGCCGATGGCTCCTCACCGACTTCCGCCTGAATGGCGAGACCGTCATGATGGCCCCAGCTGCCGGCTTCTACTGCACCCCCGGCCTTGGCAAAAACCAAGTGCGCATGGCCTACGTCCTGAAAAGAGAAGACCTCGCCCAGGCCCTGACCATCCTCCGCAAGGCCCTGGAAACCTACTGCAAGTAATTCCGTACCGCCGCAGGTGGCAAAGCAAAACGCTGCAGGTGGGCAAAAATCTTTCCACCTGCGACGCTATACGCACTGAGTAGCCGATTTGCGCTGCAGGTGGTCAACAAAAATGCCCACCTGCGGCACTTCATCGACCCACCTGCGACATTTAATACTCGCCAGTGAGTTAAAGCACGGTGATAGGGGTTCTGTGGCCGAAAGTGTGCTTTAACCATGGTCGCATGGGTGGGTTAAAGCACGCTAATACGATTTAAAATGGAGAAAGTGTGCTTTAGGTGGGTGCATGAGGTGGGGTTAAAGCACAGTGATAGGGGTCAGGAGGCCGATTGTGTGCTTTAACTATGCTGCGCGTGGGGTTTGCGATGGCCGAAGGAATTTGGTTTTTCGGGCCCCGTCCCAGCAATGACCTACGATCTTAAGCAGAATTTGCTGGAAAAGATGCTTTAGATCGTCAGCGCATACGATCTTAAGCAGGATTTGGGCAATATTATGCTTAAGATTGTTGAATGCGGCAAGAGATGACAGGTCGAGACTATGGAGCAAAATAGATTCTTCGCTCCGCTCAGAATGACAAGAGATGCCCGGTCAGTGCCGGGCATGACGCGAAGCAGGGCCGGGCAGGACATAAAACAAAAGAGCCCCGGGTCCAAAG
>JAEEXZ010000011.1 GCA_016288055.1 Bacteroidales bacterium | reverse complement strand
GGTGGTAATGTAATGCGGGCCGATGAGCGTCCCGCGCTTTTCCATGCACAGCTTCATGATGGGGCCGTAAAAGTCGCTCTTGGTGATGATCTGGGCACGGATATAGGGCTCCTCGATATGGTCTATCACGGAAGGAGCCGGAAGGCCGGAGGGGTTGTGCACGTCGATGACTTCCCCCTTGGTGGTATATACCTTATAGGATACGTTGGGGACGGTGGTGATCACGTCCATGTTGAACTCGCGGAACAGGCGCTCCTGCACGATCTCCAGGTGAAGAAGACCCAGGAAACCGCAGCGGAAACCGAAGCCAAGGGCCAGGGAGCTCTCGGGCTCATAAGTAAAGGAGGCGTCGTTGAGCTGGAACTTCTCCAGTGTCGCGCGCAGTTCCTCGAACTTTGAGGCATCCACCGGATACAGGCCGGCGAAGACCATCGGCTTTACTTCTTCAAATCCCGCGATGGCTTCCCGGCAGGGTTCTTCCACATGGGTGATGGTGTCGCCCACCTTCACTTCCACGGCCGCCTTGATACCCGTGATGATATAGCCCACGTCACCGGCCTTGACTTCGCCGGTGGGGTTCAGTTTCAGTTTGAGGTTGCCCACTTCCTCGGCCTCGTACTCGTTGCCGGTAGAGAAGAACTTGACTTTATCTCCGGTCTTGAGGCTTCCGTTCACCACTTTGAAGTAGGCGATAATACCCCGGAACGGGTTGAACACGGAGTCGAAGATAAGGGCCTGGAGGGGGGCCGAGGGGTCTCCCTTCGGCGCGGGGACCTTGTCCACGATGGCATCCAGCACCGCCTGCACGCCCATGCCCGTACGGGCCGATACCCGCAGCACATCTTCGGGATCACAGCCCAGGAGGTCGCACACCTGGTCCTGCACCACGTCCGGCTGCGCGCTGTCCATGTCGATTTTGTTCAGTACCGGAATAATCTCCAGGTTATGGTCAATGGCCTGGTAGAGGTTGGAGATGGTCTGGGCCTGGATACCCTGGGAAGCGTCCACCACCAGCAGGGCTCCTTCGCAGGAGGCGATGGAACGGGACACTTCGTAGGAAAAGTCCACGTGGCCGGGAGTGTCGATAAGGTTGAGCCGATAAGTCTCCCCGCCCCGGACGTAATCCATCTGGATGGCGTGGCTCTTGATGGTGATGCCCTTCTCTCTCTCCAGGTCCATGTCGTCCAGGACCTGGTTTTCCATCTCGCGGGCGCTCAGGGTCTGGGTGAGCTCCAGCAGGCGGTCTGCCAGGGTGGACTTGCCGTGGTCAATATGTGCGATGATGCAAAAATTGCGAATGTTCTTCATGGATTCTATTTCAGCCTCCAAAAGTACGCATTTTGCCCCGATTTTGCAAAATCCCCTGCCCCGCCCCCCGTGCCGGTCCCTGTTTCGCCCTACTCGAGCACGAAATCGGCCCTTCTGGTGCTCGAACACTCTGTTTTGCCCTACTCGAGCACGAAACCGGCCCCTCTGGTGCTCGAAACATCATACAAAAGAATTACATGTTTTGTATGATGGGGGTTCATTCGTCCCTATATGACGATTTTCGCCACATTTTCCCTGTTTGGGAAGGTGATTCTGGGAAATCATGCATACCTTGTAGAAAAAAAGTATGCGTTATTCTGACACCCCTGCCGAAAGAGCCTTCCTGAACGCCGCTCCGTGCTTCCATCTTTACACAACTCCTCTGGAAAGCGATTTCTTCTTTCACGACGACCATGAAAGAGTAATTGCACTGAATCTGATGGCAATCGCCAAAATGGCCTCGGACTGTAAGTTGCTGGCCTATTCCATCATGACCAATCATTTCCATTTTATCCTGTCAGGGCAGGAAGAAGAGGTTTTGTCTTTCTTCGAACGGTATAAGCTCTTGCTGGATAACTATTTTTCCCGTCACGGGAAGCCGGGGATTATGCGGTCTGTCAAAGCGGGGATAACCGCCATTAACGATTTAAGGCAATTGAGAACAGAGATTGCCTATGTAATACGCAACGCCTTTGTGGCAAGACCGGAAGTAAACGTTTTTGCCGACCCCTGGTCTTCTGGTTTTCTGTATTTCAACCCGCTCCTGGTTAAAGACGGGGTTTCAGCGTCTTCACTGAAAGGAAGAAGCCTGCGGGAATTCACCTGCTCGCGAACCATTACGGAACTCGATGCCCGGATTTATGTCAAAGACGGGGTGGCCCAGCCTTGGAGTTTTGTGGATTATGAATACGCCATGTCCTTTTACGATAACGCCCGTCAGTTTGTTTTCAGCGTACTCAGGAGTGTTGAAGCCCAGGTAGAAACGTCTTTGAAATACGGCGATGATCCGGCTGTCTGCGATGAAGAATTATTGCCCCTGGTAATGGATTTGAGCAGGAAGACGTTTCAGGAGGCCGGTGTGTTTCAACTGAACGCCCGGCAGAAAAAGGAACTGGTCGTACTGGTAAAAAACAAATATCACTCTTCCAACAAGCAGTTGGCAAGAGTGATTAAAATTCCGCTAAGTGAAGTGGATGCGATGTTCCCGCTGCGCGCGAAACGTTAAACCAGGAACAGGCAGAAACCCAGGCCCATGAGCAGGCACAGGGCGAAAGTGGACATGACCAGCAGGGGCAGCATGGGATCCAGGGCGCGGTCTTCCCGTGTCCAGACACCTGTCAGGTGCTTGACATAAAGCGGCAGCGTGACCACCCACATCCAATGCCACACAGACGGCCAGCACAGCAGGCAGTAGGCGGCCATGCACACCCATCCCAGAACGATAAGCACCGTCTGGTAAATGCGTGCACGGTGCATGCCCAGTTTTATGGCTATGGTGACACGGTTGACGGCGTCGGTTTTCATGTCACGGATGTTGTTCACATTGAGAACGCCCACGCTGAAGCACCCTACGCCGGCCGCCGGCAACAGCAGTTTCCAGTGCAGCCCTACCCCATGGGTGCAGACGAAATAGGCGCCCAGCACAGACACAAGCCCGAAAAACAGGAATACATAGATGTCTCCTTTGGCCCGGTAGCCGTAGGGGTTATGCCCCAGCGTATATTTCATGGCGCCCATGATGGCGGCGGCGCCCAGCATCAGCACCAGAATGGGAGTCATGTCCCAGAGGGTGCCGAACGCGCGCCAGGTCATCAGCGTCCCGAAAACAATGCAGAGGACGACAAACAGGCCGATGAGCCTTTTCATGTCGGGAATGCTCAGCGCACCAGAATTGAGCCCGTACTGCGGGCCGACCCTTTCGGCCGTGTCCGTCCCGCGCAGGACGTCCCCCAGCTCGTTGGACAGGTTGGACAATATTTGCAGGCACACCGTGGTGATCACGATCAAGACGGCCGTCCAGGCATCAACTTTCCAGTCGGCCACGGCCAGCAGGATACCCAGCAGCACGCCGGCCATCGAAAGCGGCAGCGTGCGCAGGCGCATAGATTGGATTGCAGCTTTGAATTTCATAACACAAAGTTAGCAAAAAACCACCACTATGCTTCGCTGGATTGTCCGGATGAGGATAAATTGCGGGTAAAGTACATCACAGTTGACAGGAGGACGAACAGGAGCAGCGTTCCGCAGAGGAAGGCATAGGTTTCCATCTGCAAAAGGACGAAACTGGTAACGAATGCTGCGGCCGAAAGGGCGCCCAGCACATAGGCCGCCCGGTTCCGGAGGATAGCCCTGAAATAACAGGTGAGCGCAGTAACTGTCATGAGGGCCGACAGCAGATAGGACAGGCCGAAGGTCATGAACTCGGAGAATGACAGTACCAGGGTATAAAACAGCACGATGGACAGGCCAACTACGGCATACTGTATCAGATTGATCGGACGCCCCGTAAGCAATTCAGCACCCAGGGCTGCCAGGAAAATGAGCAGGATAACCAGAATCCCGTATTTGGCACTGCGCATGGACTGCTGGTACTGTGTGACATCCTGCAACATTTTCACACCAAAGGAGCAGCTGTCCGGCTCGCCCCTATTGATTTTGGACACCTCCCAGGAAGCGGTGAATCCGTTTTCGCCAATCTCCCTTGCGGCAGGAAGGAAATCACCCGTGAAGGAAGGGTTGGGACAATCTGCCTGCATACGGACATGGGTAGTCTCTCCATAGGGACGAACCATCAAGTCTGACGAGCCGCGAATCTGATAGGTAATCTTAAAAGGAATGGCCGTTTTGCCATCCATCTGTTCTACAGGGAGGTCAAGCGGCGTCACCATCAGGGCCGCCCCTTCCTGCCGGGCAGTGGCCGATGCCAGTACCGACGTCTCCTGGAAAGAGCCGTTTTCCGTGCCAATGGAAAAACAAGCATCCCCTTCGATGCCGCGAACATCACTTACGCCCAGCGTTAGTTTCTTTTCTATGATATCCCAGGTGGCGTACGTATCAGGGATGAGGAAGTATCCTGTCATGACTACTTCGGATTTATACACCAGGACATCGTAAATGGACCGATGCAGGATTTGAGTCCCGGCCTGGATTTCCATATTGAGTTCCTTGGGATAAATGAAGAATGTTTTTATCTGGGGCTTGTCATCCTTGTCTTTCTCCAGACTCCGATAGGCCAGGCGGATGGAGGGGCCGGTCAGCGTCTGGGGAAGTCCCCAACTGCCGGACACCTCCCGGACACAATCATCTAATGCATCCTGTCTGTCACGGATCTGGTTTTTCACCATAGCTAAAGGAATCAGAAGCAGCAATGTAATGCCAGCCACCAGGCACAGCTTTACAGGAAGAGATTGGAATTTCGTTTTCATTTCTGCGTAAATTTTACGCAAATGTAAGGTATATTTTTATATCATCCTAATTTTCTGCGTATTTTTTACACATAATCATTGTTTTCTGTTTTCGAGAGAGTTATGTATCTTTGTCTTCGATATGGCCAAAGTGTTCATCAGCTACGCAAAAAAGGATTACATTGCTTCGGACGGAAGTGTAATCCCAGGCAATCCCGTGGACAGAATTCTGACTGCTCTCAGTGCGGAGGATATCGAATACTGGATAGACCGTGAGAAATTATCGGGCGGTGACACTTATGCCGAGCGGATAACCCGCAACATCAAAGATTGTGATGTGTTCCTGTTCCTTTCCACACAGGCAGCCAATTCATCTCCCTGGACCTTGAGGGAAATCAGTCTGGCTATCCAGTTGGGGAAACGCATCCTCCCCGTTCGACTCGACTCATCGGCCTATGACGATGCGGTAAGCCTTTACCTTTCCTCCATCCAGTATATCGACTGGAAAGAGATAGGGGCGGAATCGGCCCTGCGGTGCATCGTCAACCGGATCAAACATCCGTACATCGATGACTCCAACGGGATTGACTACGGAAAGTTGCCGGCATTCACGACGGGCATCCTCTACTCGGCCCTTGTCGTTCTCACGGTCATCTATGCCTTGCTCACCTATCTCTTCCTTTGGTCTAAGACGCTTCAAAGCAGCGAAGTAATCGGCGGGCTTGTAGGCTTTATCGGCGAAACAGCACTCTTGCTGTCCATATACTATATCCTCCGTATGCTTCGCAGACGCCACTGCGTTTTCCTGCTGCCCCTTCTTTTGGTGGGTTTGGTCTTATGCGCCGCTTTTACATCGGCCCGGATAGATTTATTTGTATGTGCGGGATTGCTTGCGTTGGGATGGGCCGTGATCTTTTTTACGTGTTTCTACAAAACACCCACGCGAAAGAGTTTCTTCAGCCAGATGAGCAGGGAGCAGACACTGATGAAACTCAACGACCCGGAGAACCTGATCCTGGTTTACCTGGTTGTCAAATGCGCCATCGTCGTCGTTGGCCACTGGTTTGAGGGCTTTATGAACCTAGCCCGTTTTCTTGAACAGTTCCGCTATTAGAACTCAAGGCGGAAGCCGCTATTCTTGAGCTCGTTATACCTCTCTATGTTAAAGCGATAAGTTTGAGGAATACGCGTGGCCAAGTGAGAGGGACGGTCGCCGGTTGGCTGGAGAATACCCAACTTCTGCATCTTTGAAGCAAAGTTGCGGCGGTCGAAACGGACGCCGAGGATAGCTTCGTACAAGGCCTGGAGTTGCGGAAGGGTAAAGACCTCGGGAAGGAGGTCAAAACCAACGGGGTGGAAATGAATCTGCTCCTTCAGGCGTTCCAGGGCAATTCTGAGAATGCGGTCGTGGTCAAAAGCCAACGGCGGGACGTCCTTTACCGGAAACCACCGGGCATCTGAAGCATCGTCTCCTCCCTTGACGGAATCCTTCTGCACAAGAGCCATGTACGCGATAGTAATCACACGCTCACGCGGATCACGGTTTACCTCCGAAAAGGTTCCGAACTGGAAAATGGATACGGCTTCAAAGCCCGTCTCTTCCATCAGTTCCCTTCGAGCACCTGTTTCGGCGTCTTCATCCATTTTGAGGAAGCCGCCCGGAAAGGCCCAGCAGCCTTTGAACGGCTCTACGCCACGTTCCACCAACAGGACAGAAAGCCCCTCGCAGATATCGTAGCCAAAAATGACGCAGTCGGTCGTAACGGCTGGATGGGGATACTGATAAGTATACATACGCGTAGATTTTACGCAAAAGTACGAATAATTCTTCAATAACCACCACCTCGTGCACCAAAAGGGCCGAATTCGTGCTCGAGTGGGGCGAAACAGGGGGTTCGAGCACCAGAAGGGCCGATTTCGTGCTCGAGGTTCCCAAAACAAGGTGCTCAAGGTGCCCAAAACGGGGTGATCGAGTGCGCGATTCCGCGCGCGGGGGTTGATAATTAGGGGTAAAATGTGTAATTTTGTACACAATATAACCTATCATCATGGCTAAATCAACGCAAGAACTGAAAACCATCGCCACCCAGGTGCGCCGGGATATCCTGCGCATGGTGTGCATGGCCAAGTCCGGCCACCCCGGCGGGTCCATGTCCTCCACCGATGTTCTCACGGCCCTGTACTTCAATCAGATGAATCAGAGCCCCGCCACCTGGACCCGCGACGGCAAGGGACAGGATATGTTCATCCTGTCGGCCGGTCACATGACTCCCGTCTATTATTCCGTACTGGCCCGCGCCGGATACTTCCCGGTGAGCGAGCTGGCCACTTTCCGCCAGATGGGCACCCGTCTCCAGGGTCACCCCTCCGTCCGCAAGGGACTTCCGGGCATCTTCCAGGCATCCGGTTCCCTGGGACAGGGCCTGAGCGCCGCCTGCGGCCTGGCTCTCGGCAAGAAACTGGACAAGGACGACAATTACATCTACTGCCTCTGCGGTGACGGCGAAAGCGAGGAAGGCCAGATCTGGGAAGCCGGCATGTTCGCCGTGTACCACAAACTGGACAACCTCATCGCCATGACGGACTGGAACGGCAAACAGATCGACGGCCCGGTAGAGGAAGTCTCCGGCATCGGAGACCTCGCCGCCAAGTGGGAGGCCTGGGGCTGGAAGGTCATTGTGGCCGATGCCCACGACTTCGACGCCATCGCCAAAGCCTTCGAACTGGCCAAGGCCAGCAAGGGCAGCGGCGTCCCCACCATGATCCTGTTCAAGAGCGAAATGGGACACGGCGTGGATTTCATGGCCGGCACCCACAAGTGGCACGGCTCGGTTCCCAAGCCCGAACAGCTGGAAGACGCCCTCAAACAATTAGGTGAAACCCCCTTAGGAGACTTTTAATATGAAAAAATACACTGATACAGGTAAGAAAGATACCCGCAGCGGTTTTGGCGTGGGTCTCCTCAAGGCCGGACAGGCCAATCCCAACGTGGTGGCCCTCACCGCAGACCTCAAGGGTTCCCTGAAGATGGACGCTTTCGCGGCTGAATTCCCGGAGCGTTTCTTCCAGTGCGGCATTGCAGAAGCCAACATGGTCGGTGCCGCCGCCGGTCTTGCCATCACCGGCAAGATTCCCTTCATCGGTTCCTTCGCAGAATTCGTCACCGGACGCGTCTATGACCAGATCCGCCAGGAAGTTTCCTACGGCAAAACCAACGTCAAGATTGCCTCTTCCCACGCCGGCATCACCCTGGGCGAAGACGGCGCCACCCACCAGACCATGGAAGACATCGCCCTCATGCGCGCCCTTCCCGGCATGGTGGTCCTCAACCCCTGCGACTTCAACCAGACCGTGCAGGCGACCATCGCCGCAGCACAATATGACGGCCCCGTGTACCTGCGCTTCGGCCGCCCGTCCGTTCCCAACTTCACGGATCCGGACCAGCCGTTTGTCATCGGCAAGGCCATCGTGATGAACGAAGGCAAGGATGTCACCCTCATCGCCACAGGCCACACCGTGTGGGAGGCCCTGCAGGCCGCCGAGGCCCTTGAGGCCGATGGCATCAGCGCGGAGGTCATCGACATCGCCAGCATCAAGCCGCTGGACGAGCAGGCCATCGTCGCTTCCGCCAAAAAGACGGGCGCCATCGTCGTAGCCGAAGAGCACAACATGGCCGGCGGCCTGGGCGAGGCTGTCGCCTCCTGCCTGGCCAAGTCCTGCCCCACCCCCGTGGAGTTTGTCAACGGCGAGGACAAGTTCGGCCAGTCTGGCACACCTTCTGCACTGATGGCCGCGTATGGCCTGGATGCCGCCCACATTGCCACGGCAGCGAAGAAGGCCATCGGCCGGAAATAAATGGACGGACTTGAGCAGGTATTCAACAGCATCGTAAAACAGTACTCCGAACGGTTGTACTGGCACGTGCGCCGCATGGTCGGCTCCCACGAAGATGCCGACGACCTGCTCCAGGAAATCTTCCTCAAGATATGGACTGCGCTTCCCTCCTTCCGGGGGGAGGCGCAGCTTTATACCTGGGTCTGGCGCATCGCCACGAACGAAACCCTCAACTACCTCAGGAAAGAAAAGGTGCGGGCGCTGCTGCACTTCGCCTCCCCCGACGACATCGCCGTCCAGAAGGTGCAGGCCGATGCTTTCTTCAACGGCACCGAAGCCGAACGCGAGACGGCCAAGGCCATCGCCCGCCTCCCCGAGAAACAGCGCCAGGTGTTCATCATGCGCTGGTGGGACGAGCTCAGCTACGAGGAGATATCGGCCATCACGGGCACCTCTGTCGGAGCGCTCAAGGCATCCTATCACATCGCGCAGGAGAAAATCAGATTAAACCTTTCGAACTCCGAAGTGTCAAAGTAAGCAGTTATGACCAAAAGAAACCCCATCACCGTCCCCGACGGATATTTCCAGAACCTGGAACAGCGCCTGCAGCAGATCCCCCGGGAGGGCATGCAGCCGCGCGGCGTGCGCAGGCTGGCCCCTTACGTGGCCTATGCCGCTTCGCTGCTCCTGCTGGTCGCCGTCGGCAGTGTGGTTCTCCGTCCCGGCGCAAAGACGGAGGACGAAGGTTGGGACTACGTTTCCTATCTGGCCCAGTCACTGGATCCCGACGGGCTGGTAGAGCTCAAGGAGACGGAAGAACTCACCGAGGACGAAATCCGGAGCTTCCTTCTGGCCAGCAACATCTCAGTTGAACAAATAGCTTTATTGGAAGATGAAAAAGCTTATTAGCCTACTATTTGCCGTCGCGCTCATGAGCGTGGCGGCCTTTGCGCAGCCCCATAACAAGAAGGGCGCAGACCAGTGGAGGGAGCGCGTACGCGCAGAGCAAGTCGCCTTCATCACCTCCGAACTGAATCTCACCGAGGCCGAAGCCCAGGCTTTCTGGCCCGTCTATAACGACATCCAGAGCAAACGCCGCGAGGCCTTCCAGGCCTCCATGAACGCGTTCTCCGAGCTGCAGAAGGGCATCGAGAGCCAGGATGTCGAAAAACTCCTCAACGATTATCTGGACTGCAAGAAGGCGTCCGAGAAACTGGAGGCCGAGGCAGTCACCCGCTACAAGAAGGTGCTGCCCGTCGAAAAGGTGGCCAAGCTCTTCCTGGCAGAAGAGAAGTTCCGTCACCAGCAGATCAACCGTCTGGGCCGCCACAAACCGAGGAATGCCCAATGATCCAGGCCACACAGCTCCGCAAATCCTTCGGTACCCTTGAGGTGCTCAAAGGCATCGACTTCTCCATGGAAAAGGCCGAGGTCGTAGCCATCATGGGCGCCTCGGGTGCAGGCAAGTCCACCCTGCTTCAGATTCTGGGCACGCTGCTCACCCCGGACAGTGGCTCGCTGCTGATCGATGGAACGGACGTTCTCGCGCTCAAGGGGAACGCCTTGTCGGCCTTCCGGAACCAGCGTATCGGCTTTGTCTTCCAGGCGCACCACCTGCTGCCGGAATTCACCGCCCGGGAGAACGTGATGATGCCGGCCCTCATCGGCGGCACGGGAATATCGCAGGCCCGCAAAAAGGCCGATGAACTTCTGGAAGCCGTGGGCCTCGCCCAGCGCGCGACCCACAAGCCCTCGGAGCTCTCCGGCGGCGAACAGCAGCGCGTGGCCATCGCCCGCGCCCTCATCAACACGCCCGCCATCCTCTTTGCGGACGAGCCCACCGGCAACCTGGACACCCGCACCAAGGACGAGATTCACCAGCTCCTGCTGGACATCCGCAGGGACAGGGGCCAGAGCGTAGTCATCGTCACGCACGACAACGATCTCGCCCGCCTGTGCGACCGCAGTTGCTTCCTGCAGGACGGAGCCTGGAAATAAAACCTGAAAAGTGCGCGCCTTCCTTCACAGGGGGGCGCGCACATCAACAATAATACAATAACTAACCACTAACCCTACTCAATCCTGTCCCTCCGTGGTTATAATCGTTCCGTCGGGGTTGTATCTCAATTCACATACTTTGAGGCTTCGCAGCCAGGTTCTACCGCCGGAAGGAACACTGTCGTGATGGAAGAGCCACCACTTTCCGCCATACTCCACGATACTGTGATGCGTGGTCCAACCCACGACGGGCGTCAGAATACGTCCCATGTAGGTGAAAGGGCCGTAAGGATTGTCGCCGATGGCATAGCAAAGATAATGTGTGTCGCCCGTGGAGTAGCTGAAATAATATTTTCCATTGTACTTGTGCACCCAGCTGGCTTCGAAGAAGCGGCGGGTGTTGTCTCCGGCCGTCAGGGGCTTTCCGTCCTTGTCCAGGATGACCACGGGACGGGGTTCCTCGGCAAATTCCAGCATATCGTCGCGCAGGCGGGCCACCCGGGGAGGGATGGCGGGCTGGTCGTCGGCCGGGAAAGTGGAACCGGTATCCAGGGCTTTGTTGTCGCGGTAACGCTGCAACTGACCGCCCCAGATGCCGCCGAAGTAGAAATAATAATCCCCTCCATCCTCCAGCACGCACACATCGATGGAATAGCTTCCCATCATGGGCGCGGGCTGGGGAATGAACGGGCCTTCCGGCTTGTCGGCCACAGCAACACCGAAGCGGAAGATGTCATTTTTGTCTTTGGCCGGGAAATACAGGTAGTACTTACCGTTCTTCCGGGCTACATCGCAATCCCAAAGCTGGCGCCCTGCCCACGGGATATCCTCCAGGCGGAGAATAACGCCGCAGTCCTGCACCGGTGAGGACATAGGGTCAGGGCCGTCCAGCCGGATTGCGTGGTAATCCTTCATGTCGAAATGGCTTCCGAAGTCGTCCTCGGGAATGCCGGACTCCCGGTCATGGGAGGGATAGATGTAGAGCTTTCCGTCGAAAATGTGGACGGAAGGGTCTGCCATGTAGTCGTTGGGGACCAGATAGCGTTTGGGAGTCTTATCGGACATACTTGTGAAGGAAAGGTTTAAGGTTATAGTCGCGGCCGATCCACAGCGGAGCATCCTTGCGTCCGGGGATGGGCCAGCCATTCTTCCAGCTGTCGCCGTCGCTTACGCCCCACAGATTGATGCGGCGCACTACGTCGGCATTGCGGATAAACATATCCAGGAAAGCGCCCATGCGGGCGTTCCATGCCTCCTGCACATCGGCGGGGACACCGTCGGGCCAGGGATTTATCACCTGCTCCCATGCCTCGCGGGTCATGGACACG
This sequence comes from Bacteroidales bacterium, assembly GCA_016288055.1. Classification (GTDB taxonomy): domain Bacteria; phylum Bacteroidota; class Bacteroidia; order Bacteroidales; family UBA932; genus Cryptobacteroides. The sequence continues at coordinate 37,205 of JAEEXZ010000011.1, read as the reverse complement.
TCCGCGCTGCGGGTGATGGTAGGAAGGATACTCATATCCAGTTCGGTGATGCAGACATCCAGGCCGGTCTCGTCTTTGACGCGGCGGATGAAGCTCTCGTAGAGGTCGATGTCCGGGTAATCCATTCCCAGATGGGCCTGGAAGCCGAGGGCGTCGATGCGGATACCACGCTCCTGCATGTCCTTGGCCATTTTGATGACGGTCTCCAGTTTAGCGGGTTCATGCATGGAGTAATCGTTGTAATAGAGTTCGCAGTCGGGATCCGCCTCGTGGGCACATTGGAAAGCCCAGGGAATGAATTCTTCTCCCAGGATGCGATAGAAAAGGGAGTTGCGGTAGGAGCCGTCCTCCATGATGGCCTCGTTCACCACATCCCAGCCCTTGATGCGGCCCTTGTACCGGGACACCACCGTGGTGATGTGCTGCTTCATGCGCTCTTTGAGCACCTCGGGGGAAACGAGGTTCCCTTCCTTGTCGAAGCAGAAGTCCGGCGTGAGTTGCGAGTGCCAGATGAGGCAGTGTCCGTAAACATCCAGGCCGTGCGACTCGCCGAAAGCGACGTATTGGTCGGCCAGGGTCCAGTTGTACTGGCCGAAGGCCGGCATGATTTCGGCGCTCTTGAGGCAGTTTTCCGGTTCGATGGCACCGAAGTGCCGGAACAGGACGGAATCTCCCCGGGTGTCGGTCTCCCGGATCTGGCCCGCATTGACAGCGGCGCCCAAAACGAATTTCCCCTTGAATACATCTTTCAGGGCAGGCTCCTTCGGAGCGCAGGCGGCAGCCAGCAGAACGGCTGCGAGAAAAACTGTTCTTTTCATTATGATCTTGCTTCTATTTCTCGGTTGATTTCGTCCATTCTCTCGTCGGAGAGTTCGTACTTGGAAATAATCCACATGGCCAGGAGCAGCAGCATGGCGGGGATGACGCATACCAGCCACAGGATGCCCTGCAGCACCAGCGGGGTCTGCGCGGCGGCATCGGCCTTGAAGCCTACCAGGGCCAGCACCAGGCCGGGGACCACGCCGCCCAGGGCCATGCCGGCCTTGAAGAAGATGCCGGTGAGGGCGTTTACGATTCCGGAGATGCGTTTGCCGGTGGTGTATTCTCCATAGGCGATGACCTCCGGAACCAGGGCCCACATGTAGCCGGTGGCGGTGATGATTCCGCTGGACTTGACAAACTGGGCGATGCAAAGCAGCACGAAGTTATCCTTGGTGGCGGGAATGGAGACGAAGGTGTACATCATCATCATGCCCAGGATGGCCACGCCCAGGAAGAGGTAGAACATCCCCTTCTTGCCGATCTTGCGCTTGATGGCGGGAACCAGCGGCATGAAGATGAAGGCAGGGATGGTCCCCAGCCACATAAACAGGGTTGTCAGCAGCGGAGTGGCGCCCACGTTGTAGCTCATGAAATAGGCGTCGGCGGCGTTTCCTACGCTCATCATGGCGAAGGCCGTGATGAAGAAGAAGGCCAGTACGCGCAGGGGTTTGTTGCGCAGGAATTCCATCCACAGGTCGCTTACCTTCACCTTTGCGGCATCCTTCTGGGCCATCACCACGCGTTCCTTGCACTGGCTGAAGCAGAAAAACAGCAGGACCAGGGCAGCCAGGGCGAAAAGGGTCATCGTCTTGAACCAGGCGGGAGCGGCCTCGGGCGTATTGTACACGGCCACGCCGTCCACCTTGGGGGCGAAGTAGGCGATAATGAGCGGAAGGGATTTCACGCAGAGAGCGCCCAGGTTGGCCATGAACATACGGGTGCTGGTGAGTACGGTGATTTCGTTCGTGTCACGCGTCAGGGAGGCGTTGAGCGCGCCGTAAGGGACGTTCACCAGCGTGTAGCACAGGCTCATGCCCACATAGGTGACATAGGCATAAACCAGGGAGCCGCTGAAGCCGTTCCAGAAGCACAGGATGGCCAGGCCCACCAGCGGGAGACCGCCCATCAGCAGCCAGGAACGGTATTTACCCCAGCGGGGATTGCCCTTGTCCACGAGGGCGCCCACGACCGGGTCCCACACCACGTCGATGAAACGGACGATGAAGAACATCAGGGCCGCCACCTCCGAGGCAAGGCCGAACACATTGGTGTAGTAGAACAGCAGCCAGATGCTTACCGTCTGGTAAACCAGGTTCTGGGCCATGTCTCCGGCGCCAAAACCGATGCGCTGCATCCAGCTCAGTTTATAGAATCCTTTCGATTGCGTGTTATCCATGACTACTTATTAGCTTCGAGTATCACATTTGCGGTCCTGCGTCCCACGGTGGCCTTGTCCTGCGGGTGGATGTCGTTCCATTCGCCAAGGTCTGCGTTGGGGACAAGATAGACTCCTTCCATTTCACGGGCCGTGAGACGCTGCTCCTTCTGCACCCGGTTCCAGCCCCAGTCGTTGTCGGTAAGTTCCGAATGTTCGAAGGCTGCCAGTTCAATGATATAGAAGGGAAGGTCGGGGGTGGCCAGTTCCTCGCGGCGGGTATTCACCAGCGTCTTCAGGAGGGATCCGTAGTCTGCGGCGTTCCAGCAGTTGCTTTCTCCCTGGTACCAGATGAATCCGGCGAAGGCGAAGTTCTTCAAGGGCGCTTCCATCGCGTTGTACAGGCCGGCGGCCTTGTAGTGGAGGAAGACCTGGGACGGGCGGGCCGGCATCCGTCGGCCGTCCTTATGTTCCCAGCCCTTCAGCAGCGAGACTTTCCCGCCGGGCGTTTCCAGGCAGTATTCTTTGTCGGGGACGAAGGAAGGAGGGTTGCCGCCACAGGCATACAGATGGATTTCCACCGTATTGAGCCCTTCCTTGAGCACACCTTCAGGGACGGAATAGTTGCGGGGCGGATACATATAAGTGGTATTGCCCACATACTGGCCGTTGACGAAGGTGGAATCGGCGTCGATCATGGCGCCCAGGCGCAGCAGGGAGGCTCCCGTCCATCCTTCGGGAAGGTTGAAGGAAGTACGCAGATAGTGGCTGCCGTACTTGTTCTCACCCTTTGCGTCGATTCCCCAGGATCTGTCGAAGAGATCTACCCGTTCCCATCGGGCCTGCGTATTGGCGGGAAGGGCGTTATGGGCGTTCTGCCAGTCGGTATAGAGGGTTGCGTTGAAGTGGTTCAGGCTGTCCAGCACATGGGGCCGGCGAAGGAAGTTCAGTTCGTCCAGGGCGTAGCCGGGAAGGACATCCTCCCGCAGCCAGGCTTCGATGGGAGACCCGCCCACGGACACATTCACCATTCCCACGGGAATGCCTGTGTCTTCCTGGAGGTATTTGGCAGTGAAATAGCTCACCGCACCCCAGTCGAGAGCCGTCTGGTCTCCGTCCAGCACCTCCCACGCGCAGGCAGGAAGGTCCTCCTGCGGCCCGTCGAAGTCATAGGCGACGGGGACGAAGAGGTAACGCATATTCTCGTTCGCGTAGCCCTTGATTTCGTCTGCTACCGCATCCAGGCACCGGCCCACGGGAAGTTCCATGTTGGACTGGCCGGAGCAGAGGAACACGTCTCCCACCAGGATATCCCGGATGAGCGTGTCGTTCACCTTCAGCGTATAGGGACCGCCGGCTTCGGTGGCGGGCAGTTCGGCTCTCCAGCGGCCGTCGGAATCGGCCTTCACGCTCAGTGTCCGGCCCTGCCATTCCAGGGTGACCGGCGCGAAGGGACGGGCGGAACCCCATACCGGGACGGGGCGGTCCCGCTGGATGACCATGTGGTCGGAGAAGATGCGGGGCATGGTGACAGGCCCCCGGCTGCAGGACGCCAGGAGCGCAAAAAGTATAATTATGAGGGCTTTTTTCATGTTGCAAAGTTATCAAAAAGGCCCCTCGGAAGGGGCCAGAAATGTTTCAGTCGTTATTGAAAACAAACCAAAACTGTAACTATCGTTACATTTTATTTTAAAAACGGTTCATTCGAACAATCTGTCCAGTTCTTCACGGTCGGTAACGTCGGCGTATTTGACTTCAAACTCCTTCGGAGACATCCCGAAATAACTGCGGAAAGAATTGGAGAAATAGGAAGGTGTGGAGAAGCCCACACGGTAGGCAATCTCGGAGATATTCACCTTTTCGTGGACCAGCAGATAGGCGGCCTGTTTCATGCGGGTGGATTTGATAAGGCTGGACGGGGAAATGCCCAGTGCCTCCTTGAGCTTGCGGTTCATGTGGACGCGGCTCATACCCACTTCGCGGCTGAGGTCCTCGACGCTGAACTCCGGGTTGTCCAGGTTTCGTTTGACCACCTCCATCACGCGGTCCATCAGGTCTGCCCCCACGGAATTCACCTTCACCTCCTCGTAGTCGTAGCGCGTACCGCCGGAGAACTTGCCGCGCATGGTGTCGCGGGTGGAGATGACCTGCGCGATGGAGCTGCGCAGCAGCGCGATGGAAAGCGGCTTGGACAGGAAGCGGTCGGCGCCGCTGTCGATGCTCTCCAGGTGGCTGGTTTCGTCGGCCGATGAGGTGAGGATGATGACGGGGATGTGGCTGGTGACGGGGTTGTGACGGATGCGGCGGCACAGTTCCAGGCCGTCCATGCCGCTCATCATCAGGTCGGAGACCACCACGTCGGGCTGGGTCGTGGAAATATCGGCCCAGGCCTCCTGCGCGCCGGGGAAGGTTTTGACGTTGTACAGGGAACGAAGCTCCGCGAGAAGGTAGTCGCGGATTTCGGGGTCGTCGTCCACGATAACCACGCTGCGCTTGGATTTGAGCACTTTCTCGGAGGCGTCGGCCGCTGGCCTGAAGGCAAGGTCTTCGGTGCTGCGCACCAGCTCTTCGCTCGTGGGCATCTTGGTGTACAGGTCCTTGTGGTGCGAGGTGGCGGAGAGTTCTTCGTCGGTGAGGTGCTCGCAGCCAGCCGGAATGGTGACGCGGAAGCACACGCCATCCTCCGTATTGGCCGCCGTTATCACACCGTGGTGCAGTTCCACCAGCATGCGGGTCAGGCTCAGGCCCACGCCGCTGCCCATCTTGGCATCCAGCACGTCGCTCTGGAAGAAGCGTTCGAACACCTTGTCCAGATGGGTATCCTCGATACGGGAACCGCTGTTGGTAATGGTAATCTCTACCTGGGAAGGAATCTCGGGAGCCAGGATGCCGCGGTTCTTGCGGGCCGTGGTAATCCCGATCTGGATGCGTCCTCCTTCGGGCGTGTGCTTGAAGGCGTTGGAGAGCAGGTTGAAGATAATCTTGTCAAAGTTTCCCTGGTCTATCCACAGGTCGATAACCTCTGCCTCGGGGCTAAGGACCAGGTCTATGTTGCGCGATACCGCCATGTTGTCGAAGGACTGCATGATATCCCGCACGAAATAGACGATATCCGTCTCCAGGAAGTGCAGCTGCATCCTTCCTTCGTCCACCTTGCGCATGTCCATGATCTGGTTCACCAGACGGAGGATACGCAGGGAGTTGCGGTACATCAGGTTGTAGAGGTCCTTGCGGTGCGGATCCGTCTCCGACTCGCGCATCTGCTTGAGCGGGGACATCAGCAGGGTGAGCGGGGTCCGGATCTCGTGGGAGATGTTGGTGAACATCTTCAGTTTGAGCTCCTTGATCTCGGACGCCTCCTCTTCCCGCTTGATTTCCCGGCGGCGCATGATGTAGTGGACCAGCAGAAAGATGAACACGCCGCCCAGCAGGGCGTACACGAGCAGGGCCACTCCCGACAGATACCACGGGCGCAGCACGCGGATGGCGATGGAGGCCGTGGAGCAGATGTCCGGATTCCCGTCGAAGTAGGCGTTCACGTACAGGGAGTAGCGGCCTGCGGGAAGGTTGGCGTAGGAGGCCGAATGGAGGTCGGCGGGGAGTTTGTGCCATTCCTTGTCAAAGTGCTCCATCTTGTAGGAGTACCGGATTTTCTTGGGATTGGTGTACTCCAGTACGGAGAAGTCCAGGGTGAAGGTGTTGTACTTGAACGGAAGGGTTATCTGACGCGCCTCCGTCAGGTTCTTGTCCAGGAAGTTCTCCTGGGCCGATGCATCGTAGTTCACCTCTTCGTTGAGCACGGTAAGCTGGCTGAAGTACAGCGGGGGAACGATCTTGGGGAACTGGTTCACCATCTGGGGATAGAAGCAGGTGACGCCGCCCGTCCCTCCGAAGAACAGTTTCCCGTCGGCATCCCTGAAACTGGCCGCGAAGTGGAATTCGTTGCCCTGCAGGCCGTCGTAGGAGTAATAATTGCCGATTTCTCCCGTCGCCGGGTTCAGATGATTGAGACCATAGGAGGTGGAAATCCAGAGGGTTCCGTCGGCCGCCTCCTCGATGGCATCCACCACATCGCTGGAGAGGCCGTCGGCCTCGGAATAGACGGAGACGGTCCCGCGCGTGCGGTCAATCGCGTAGAGGCCTTCGCCGGTTCCTATCCAGATACGGCCGTCCGTGGCCTCCTGGATACAGTACACGCGGGCCTTCACGGCGATGTCCCCCTGATTGTAGGCGATGAGCCGTCCCAGCATGGGGTTGTAGCACATGGGGCCGTTGAAAGTGCCCAGCCAGACGATTTCACCGCCCCGATCGATGTACAGGGCGCTCACCCACTTGTTGATATCCTCGGCCAGGCGGTGAATCACCTTTTCCCGCGAGGCGGAGACGATACTGAGGCCTGCGCCGTAGGTGCCCACATACATCTGGTCTTCCCTGGCATCGTAGGCCAGACAGGCCACGTTGGAAGTGCCCAGGGCGGCGGCATCGGCAAAACGGCGGAATCCGCGGGAAGGAGTGTAGGTGAACAGGCCGTCCAGGTAGGTGGCCACCCACAGCGTTCCCCGCCGGTCGAAAGCCAGAGCCATGACCGAGTCGTTGGTGAGGGTGCTGTTGGAGGCGTTGAACACCTGGCGGGAGCCGTCCGGGGCCACCCGCATGAGGCCGCCGCCGTCGGACCCCACCCACATCGAACCGTCGGAAGGATTGCGGGCGATGGACGAGACACATCCATAGTCGGCCCGGATATATTCGAAGCCATACATCGAGTGGGGTATGACCAGCACACCGGTCTGGAAAGCGCCCACCCAGATGTTGCCCTGTTTGTCCTCCATGAGGGAATGAACCTTCCAGCGGGAAATGTCCACGGAGATATAGGGGATGTCCGCCTTGCAGAGCCGGTCCGTCTCCATGTCATAGACACGCAGGCCGCTGCCTTCCGTCCCTATCAGGAAACGTTTTCCGCCGCTGCGCTGCTGGGACTTGCTGAAAAGCAGCGAACGCGCCTGGCAGCTGCGGGCCTCCCTGTCGCGCGAGGCCGTGAGGGTGCGGGCCGATGCAGAATAGACATAGAGACCGTTCATCGTGGCCAGAAGCATGTCCCCGCTGGCGGGGTCTTCGCCGAAGGCGCGAACATAGGTGGACGTATCCATCGTGATGCCCTGGTTGCCCAGTGTGGCGGCATCCACCACCGACAGGCCGCCCGTCTCGCCGGCCAGCCACACCCAGCCGCGGGAATCCTGGAAGATTGAATAGACAAAGGGGGAAGGCAGGTTTTTATTGACCAGGTTCCTGCGTTCCTTTTTCAGATGGTGCGTATCCGGATCCAGGATGTAGATTCCGTGCTGGGAAGAAGCCACCCAGAGCTCCGACGTGCCGATCCCCGTCCGGACCTCCTGGATGCAGAGGATGTGCTGACCGGAATCGGGGACCTCGGGGTCTTTGAGGTCCAGCAGCGAGAAAGAACGGCTGTCGCTGTTGTAATACTGAAGCCCTTTGGAGGTTCCGGCCCAGAGGGTGCCGCGGCTGTCCTCGAATACATCCAGGACCAGGTCGCTGGCCAGGGCATCGGCCTTGTCCCTGCGGTAGCGGAAGGTCTGGAAGTCCTGCCCGTCGAAGCGGGCCAGTCCGTTTTCCGTGGCAATCCAGACGAAGCCGCGTCCATCCTGGTAAATGTGGTTTACCTGACTGTTGGGAAGGTTGGAATCTGTCGTGTAAAGGCGGGCCATTTGCGCATTTGAAACAAAAGTGCACAGGAACGCAGCGGCAAAAACGACAAAATAACGCAGAAAATGTTTCAAAATAGGTGTTATTAGTGGTTGTGATACAAATTTAACACATTCTGTGGATTTTGAAACATTCTGCATAAAAAATCGGGAGGCTGGCCTCACGGCCCGCCTCCCGAACACAAAACTACTAACCTATATTACTCCACGAAATATAGTCTTAACGGAATGAAGCCGTTGCCGGTGATGAGCAGGTGCTTCTCTTCAAGGGTTGCCACAAAGTCAGGGTTCGACGTGACATCCACCGCCACGGAGAAGGTCCCGTCACCGTTGTCCACGATTGCTTCGGAGCCTGCCATGATATCGTCCGCCATCCACTGTTCCGTCCACCAACCGTTGCAAATACGGATCTGATATGAATCGAAGCCTTCGGCCGGGACGAACTGGATATGGAAAGGACCGCCGATGAGTTTTTCCCAGACTTCCTGAGGGAACGTGGCGATACACTCGTTGTTGCCGTCATGGCCTTCCAAGGCGAAGCGGTAGGTGCCGCTCCAGCTGATGGCACCGTTGCCGGTGACATCCTCGTTCTTCCAGATATCCACTTCCTTCGGGCCGTCGTCGTTGACGAAAACCTCTTCCTCGAAGTAAAGCTCAAGCGGAATGAAGCCGTTGCCGGTGATGAGCAGGTGCTTCTCTTCAAGGGTTGCCACAAAGTCAGGGTTCGACGTAACATCCACCTCCACGGAGAAGGTCCCGTCACCGTTGTCCACGATTGCTTCGGAGCCTGCCATGATATCGTCCGCCATCCACTGTTCCGTCCACCAGCCGTTGCAAATACGGATCTGGTATGAATCGAAGCCTTCGGCCGGGACGAACTTGATGTGGAAAGGACCGCCGATGAGTTTTTCCCAGACTTCCTGGCCGAATGTAGCAATACACTCGTTGTTGCCGTCATGGCCTTCCAAGGCGAAGCGGTAGGTGCCGCTCCAGTTGATGGCACCGTTGCCGGCAGGATCCTCGTTGGTCCAGACAACCGTCTTCACAGTCTCCCAGTGGCCACCCTGGGCGGCCGGGGAGTACTTCAAGGACGGCATGTCGAATTCCTGACTGTCCACCGTGAACACCTTCCCGACGAAAGTACCGTCATAGATGGTCTTCTTGGGGATGAGGATGGAAACGACGCTGGTTCCCTTGCGGTAGAACATGGTATCGTCCAGGAGCATCGGATTGCCATCGGCATCCATCAGTTCGATTCCGGAAATGAATTCCAGGTCCTTACCGTAGATCTTAAGTTCTTCTCCACCCTGGATGCTCTCGCCTTCCTGTTTGGAATAACCGGAAATGACGGTATGGCCCAGAGTAAGGTCGGCGCTGGAAACGGCCTCGTCATCGGCCGTACGGATGACGAGCTTGCCGCCTTCGGCAGCAATGCCCTGCGGCGCATTCACGCGGATCATTTCGCCGCCGACGAGCTGGAAATTGGTAACGGTCACGTCTCCCGGGAACACAATCTCGGTGACATCGGCAAGCCCGTTACCGTTGATGGTCATCGGCTGTCCGGCGACAACCTTGGTAGGGAAGAAGGTTTTGATACCCAGTCCCATGTCGGCCGCCGTGGGGTCTTTCTCCTTGATACAGGCAGAGAAAGCACCTGTAAGGACGACCGCCAGAGCAATATATTTGACTATCTTTTTCATATTTGAATTCCTTATTGTTCTGTTATACTACCATCCCTGATTCTGACCCAGCTTGGGGTTCTTCTTCAGTTCAGACTGAGGGATAGGATAGAAGTAGTACTTGTCGTCCCACTGACGGGTGACGGTGGAGCGGGTCAGTAGCAGGTCGCTGCTGATGGAGGCCAGTTGGATGCTTCCGAAATACTGGGGGCCCTTCTTCCAGCGGCGGACATCCCAGAAACGATGGTTCTCGAATGCCAGTTCCACCATGCGTTCACGCTCGTAGCGGGCCAGCCAGGCATCGCCGTCCTCGGTGAACTTGGGCATCCCGACGCGCTTGCGCAGCACGTTGATAGCGTCGTTGGCCGTCATTCCGTAGGTGTTGTCCTTGGCACTGCCGGTGGCATGGAATACAGCCTCGGCATAATCCAGGTACATCTCACCCAAACGGAACAGGATCCAGGTGTGGCGACGCTTGGTCTGGTTGTCGGCCGTAGTGACGCAGGTGCCATCGACATACTTCTTCAGGTAGTAACCTGTAGGCGTGGCGCCATACTTGGGAGAAGCGTTGAAACCGCCGGCGAAAATCTCGATGGGTTTCTTCTGAGCGCTGTTCAGGGGCCATTCGTCGCCGTTCTTCACCACGGTGAGACCGAAACGGGGATCCAGTCCTTCATACGGGTCTTCCGCACTGAGGTCGATGGAACCGGGATGGCGCTGGGCGAAGGTTTCGCCATTGCTGACATACTCGTACTGGTCCACCAGCGACTGGCTGGGGCATACACCGGAAGCGCCGTTCTCAACGCCCACGGGATAGTTGTCCATCTCGAAGGAGTTGAACTCACCGCGGCCCAGGCCGAAGATGAGCTCCGGGTTGAAGAAGGCGTCGTGTCCCCACAGGGCGCCGTATTCGCCAAGCTTGAGTCCCCAGGCATCGGCGTTGTCCAGCACGAACTTGCAGGCTTCGGCGGCAGCCTCCCACTTGGTTACGTCGTTGGTGGGATTGAACAGCGGAGAAGCGGCATACAGCAGGGTGCGGGCCTTCAGGGCGGCGGCGGCCACACGCGTGGCACGACCAATTTCGGCACCCACGATCGAGGTGTACGTCACAGGCAGGTAGGGGATGATGGCATCCAGCTCATCCACAATGAACTTCACGACGTCCGCGGCCGGCGTACGGGTGACGTTGTTGGCCTGCTCGTTGCTGAGGGTCGTAGTCACCAGCGGAACGTCTCCGTAGGTCTTGACCAGTTCAAAGTAGAAGTAGGCGCGCAGGAAGCGCAGTTCGTAAGGGAACAGTTCCATCTGCTCTATCCAGTTGGGATAGTCCGGATTGTACTGCCAGTCCGTCAGGTCCATCTTCTCCATCTTCTCCATGAACATGTGGACGTCGGCGATGGCCGTGTAGGATTTCTTCCAGGTGTTGGAATACGGGTTCGCAGGGCTCCAGCCGCCGTTCACATAGTCGTTCACGGCACCGGTCACCAGCGCGTACTGGGCCTCGTCGGTGGCACCGGCCAGGAAGTAGGCGCTGTTGGTCTCGAACTCGTCGTTGTAAACCTGTGCATACACGTCAAAGACCATATTCTTGATACCTTCTTTGAAGTATTCGTAGGTCCATTCCTCGTCACGGGTGTTTTCCTCCGTGTAGTCGAGGTCGGCACAGGAGGCCGGGATGACGCAGGCTGCAAGGAATAAAATGATTCTATTGAGTTTCATAAGGCAATCAGGGTTAGAAGACAATGGAAAGACCCATATTCACGGCCTTCATCACAGGATAGTACGTTCCGAGGTTCTCCGCGTCGATACCGGCGACCTGGCCTGCGGAAAGCAGGTTCTGGCCCTGGAGATAGACTTTGATTTCGGAAACGTTCATCTTTTGGAGAGCCGATGCAGGCAGCTTGTAGTAAACCTCACAGTCGCGCATCTTGAACCAGCTGATACTGCGGTACCAGAAAGTGGAGTTGCGGTTGTTGTTGGTTACGCTGGTAGCGGACAGGCGGGGATACTTAGCATTGGCGCCGGCCACGTCGAAGCAGTTGTCGTAGTAGTCCTGCGACAGGTTGCGGTTTTCGGCAAGGCCGCCGGCCCAGTAGTAACGGGAACCGTCTTCATCCTCGGCAATCATATTCTTGTACTGGCCGGCAGCGCCCTGGAACGTAGCGTTGATGCCGAATCCCTTGTACTCCAGACCCAGGGTAAAGCCATAGTTCAGGGCAGGGAAAGCGGTGCCGTAGTCCAGGTTCACGCGGTCGTTGTCGTTGATAACATTGTCTCCGTTCACATCCTTGTACTTGATGTCACCCATCTGCACGGGACCGAACTCCTGCAGCGGGCTGGCGTCGATTTCCTCCTGGCTGCTGAACAGGCCCAGGGCGATGAGGCCCTGCGTGAATTCAGCGTTGCCGCCGACGACGGACAGGTTCGGGTAAGCGGGGTTTTCGATCCATTCCAGAACCTTGTTCTTAGTAGCGGAGACATTACCGGCAAAGTGCAGGTTGAGACCGCTGCCCAGGGTCTTCGCAAAGCGGACACCGGCCTCAATGCCGTAACTGGCCACGCGGCCCTTGTCCTCATAGGAAGACTGGATACCCACAACCTCGGAGTTCAGCGAACCGGCGCTCACAAGGATATTGCGTCTTTGCTGGTAGAACATGTCCACCATGAAGTCCAGGCAGCCCGCTACGCGCACGTCAGTACCGAGGTTAGCCTTGTAGGCAGCCTCCTGACGGAAGTTGGACGTCGGGAACTGGGTAAGGAAGGCGCCCCAGGAGCTGTCGAAGCTGGAGCCATACCAGAACTGGCCGTGGGAGTTGCTCCAGGCGGCGAGCCACATACCGTTGGCGGGAACATAGTCGGTATGCTGGATACCGGCCGATGCACGCAGCTTGCCATAGAGGCCCTTGGCAGGATCGTTGGCGTAAATCCAGCCCAGACCCAGGGTGGGAGAGAAGGCCCACTTGGCGGGATAGGAACGGTTGGAACCGTTGGCGGCCAGGACAAGGTCGGCCATCAGGCGGTTGGCGTGATCATAATGCATGGCCAGGTTCCAGTTGGCGCGATACCAGGTGTGGCTGCGCTCGTCACGGACCTCGCTCTTCATGTTGTAGTTGGCGTTAGCGGCCAGGTTGTCGCCGTTTTCGAAACGGGTGGCGTATTTGAAGCCGGCATTGATGGTGCCGATTCTCCACTGCTTATCTACATTGTATGAGAACTTGAGCATCTGCTGAACCGTACCCATCTTCATCTCCTGCATGTCGCCGTTACCGTCCAGGTAGTTCCATCCATACTGGTAACCCTTGGTGCGGTTTTCCGTGATATTGGAGAAGTTGTCGTAGGAGCCTCCGGCATAGAAGGTCAGGCCGGGAAGCAGGAAACCGAGATCCTGCTCGAGGGTAATGTCGGCCCAGATCTGACGCTGGTGCGTCTTGGTGAAGCCGGCACCCGTAGCCTTGGCAACGAGGTTGAAGTCGCCGTAGGTCTGGCTGCCGCCCCAGGTTCCTTTGTCGGTCTTGATGGGGAAAGCCAGGGCCGGCACCTTATACAGATGCCACCAGGCGTCGTTGGAATTGTTGTTGGGAATACCGTTGGTCTCCATGAACAGGGCCAGCAGGTTGGCCTTCACCTTGGTGCTCTTGGTCACCTGGAAGTCCACATTGGTACGGATATTCACCTTGGAATACTTGAGCTGGGAGTTGAACGTGCCCTGGTCCGGATTCTTGAACAGGCCGCGGGCGTCGGTATAACTGAGCTGGGAGTAGTATTCCACCTTGTCACCGCCGCCGTACATGGAAACGAAACCGGCAGTTTCGTGGGCCGTGTTCTTGAACACCTCGTCCTTCCAGTTCACGTTGGGATAGAGATAAGGAGAAGAACCGTCCTGGAACATCTGAAGTTCATCTTCCGAGTAAACGGGAGCGTTTCCGTCGTTGACACGGGCGATATTCAAGGCACTGGCATAGTCGTAGGCATCGACCATCTTGGGAAGGTTCGGGTCGAACTGGATCTTGTGCGAGGCACCTGCCTTGAAGTGGAAACCGCTTTCGGGCACGCCGCGCTTGGTTTTCACCAGCAGCACGCCGTTGATGCCTTCATGGCCATACATGGCGACGGCGGCAGCGTCCCTGAGGACAGTCACGCTTTCCACCTCTTCCACGGTGAGACGGTCGATCGGGCGCTCGGCGCCGTCAACCAGGATCAGGATATCCTTCTCGCCGCTGGTCTGCGTACCGCGGATATTGAAGGAAGCGCCTCTGCCTTCTTCACCCTTGAAGCCGGCATTCTGCGTAGCCGTGAGGCCGAGAATCTTACCGTAGAGGGCGTCGGCAAGGCTGATGGCCGATGTGTGGCTGAGCTCCTCGGCCGTGATCGTATAGGTAGCCGCCGTGGTCAAGAACTCGGTGCTCTCCACGCCATAGCCCAAATCCACTTTCCGGGTGTTCTTGTCCCCCAGCTGCACTTGAGCCTGGGCCGTAACAGGAACCGCGCAGATTCCCAGCAGGCTGTATATGAGTATATTACGTAGTTTCATAATTGTAAACATTTCTATTGATTACCAACCGGGATTCTGAGTAAGGCCATAGCCTTTCTGCACTTCCTTGCGGGAAACCGGGTCCAGATACCATTTGTTTGTCCAGAAACCCGCGGTCCACCAACGACGGGCGCCGGAGCTGATCTGTACCTTCTCGTATTCGAAATTGGGCCAGGGCGTACTGGCATCCCAAGACTGGTTGCCTTCCGTCAGGCGGTTGCCCTCGGCGTCCAGACGATAGACCCGGATCTCATGCAGCGGCTTGGTAAAGAGGTCCTGACGCTTGCGGCGGATCATGTCATAGACACGGTCACCGCACTCGGCGCCGATTTCGCAGTTTCTCTCACGGAGAATTTCTTCAATGAGGGCAGCCTTGTCTGTCAGCAAATCCGGATAATAACTCTCCAGACGCCGCAGGCCCACGCGGGAACGGACGATGTGCAGGTCGTCGAGGGCGCCTTGGGGATTTCCGAGTTCGGCCTTGGCCTCGGCGCGGATCAGGTACAGCTCTGCCAGGCGGATGTAGGAGATGCCGATGTAGGCGTCGTCCATACGGTTGCCGCCGTAGTAATCCAGGAACCACTTGAACTTGCAGTAACCGGTAGCGTAGTCAACGGCACGGTTGAAGTTGGTGTTGTTCTCATAGCAACCGCCCACCCATGCGTCAACGTAATCCTTGCCGGCATAGTCGAAGTTGGCGGGAAGCAAGTGGCGGGGAACAAGCATGGTCTCGTACAGACGGGGGTCACGGTCTGCGAATATGTCAACGTGTTCGGGGTTCTTGCCGGGGCCGTAAATGTCCGTGTAGAGGAAATTCTTGCCGTCTGCCATGCCGAAGCACTCCATGAGCTCGTTGGTGGGAACAGCGCCGCCCTGACGGATGCCGTCCAGGGCAAAACCGGCCCAGCCCCAACCCCAGCTGCCACCGGACATCGTCTGAGTGGGATGGGCATCGAAGAGCTTCTCGTGGTGGTTTTCGTCGTTGCGGTAACGGTAAGCGCGGCGGTAGGCCTCACGGTAGCCGGCCTCATCGTCCGTGGCCGGCTGCACCAGCGCGTAGTAGTTTCCGTTTCTTGCGTTATCCTCGAAGAACTCGTTGCAGTACTGGAGGCACTTCTCCCACAGCGTAGGATCTTCCTTTCCGAACCAGACGTGATGGATGTCGGTGAACTCCGTCGTCTTTGTGGGATCATACTCCATGTACGGCTGGCTGCTGTTGAACAGCGGAGAAGCGGCATGCATCCAGAGCTTGGCGCGCAGGGCACGGGCCGATGCGCGGGTAAGGCGACCGGACCACTGGCCGATGCTGTTGTCGTCGATGTTCCAGATAAAACCGGGCTCCTCGATGGCGCAGACGATGAGCGAGTCAATGAATTCCACCGTCTTCATGGCCGTAGCGCGGCCGCCGGTGAAGGGTTCGCCCACTTCGTAAGCCTTTCTGGCCAGGCACAGACCGCCGAAGTTACGGAAAGCGTCGAAATAACGGCTGGCCATGATAGTGTAGGCCTCGCCGCGCAGACGGCTCTTCTCGTTGTCGTCCATGTCAGGGACCTTTTCGATGTTGTCGATCAGCTGCCAGCACTTACGGACTGTCTCGTAAATGGATACGCGGCCGCCGCCTTCCTCTCTTTTCAGGTCATCCTTAAGGGTGCCGTAGGAAAACTTACCCTGGAGGTTACCGTCGGGATTATCCTGGGAGTCTTCGGTCATGGCACCGGTGTAGTAAGTCTGGTTCACGCCACCCCACTCGCAGTAGGAGTGGTAGGAGTCGGAGATGGCGTCGATGGGGGCGCCGTTCATCATGTTACCGGCCGTATAGGTGCAGTAAATCTGCCCGTATGCGCTCCAGAGGAAGTTACGGGTGTACTCAGCTTTCGAGAACACGGTGTCGATATTGACATCCACGCCCGGAGCTTTCTCCAGGAACGAATCGCCCACGGCGAAACGGTCCACACAGGCAGAGAAAGCAAAGACAGAGCTGAGTCCCAGAGCCAATATATATTTAAAGGTCTTTTTCATATTCGTTTCTGCTTTAGAAATTAAGCTGTGCACCAATGTTCACGACGCGGGTCATAGGATAGCGCACGCCATAGTCCAGGCCCTGGCCGGGAGCTTCGGGGTCGTTGCCGTCGAAGTTGGAGAAAGTGAGCAGGTTCTGACCGGACACGAAGACGCGGATGTAATTGAAGAACTGCATCTTCTTGGGGTTCTTGAAGGTGTAACCGATTTCCACATTCTTCAGACGGATGTACTTGGAATCAATCATCCACGCACGGGAATTGTTGTTGTTGTGCTTTCTGTTGGCAAAGGAGATACGGGGCAGGATGGCATTGGGATTGTCTTCCGTCCAGGAGTTCTCTGCCACCCACTGGGAAAGGGCCGACGTGTTGGTGGAGCCGAACTGGTCGCGGAAATAACCGTTCAGGGTACGGTTCACGTGGTCTGCACCCGTCCACAGCATGGAGAAGTCGAAGCCTTTCCAATGCAGGGAAGCATTCAGGGAATAAGTGATCTCCGGGTTGTCGGTATAACCCAGGGGCTTCTGGTCGTTCGGGTCGATGACACCGTCACCGTTCAGGTCCACGAATACGCAGTCACCATATTTAAGGTCAATCTTCTGGTTGGGCATCTCTACGCCATAGGCGGCGAAATAGCGCTCTTCCGTTCCGGGCTGATAGTACTCGAAGAGGTCGTAGCCGAAGCGCTGGTTCACCGGGAGGCCGGTCTTGCGGAGGTAATCGTACATCGGCTCCACTTCCAGCATCTCGATGACCTTGTTGCGGGCGAAGGAGACGTTCGGGGAAATGGAATAGTGGACCTCCCCGATCTTGTCTTCCCAGTTGAGGGTGATCTCAAAACCGTGGTTCTTCACGCGGCCCTCGTTCACGACGCTGGCGGGCAGATAGGTGACGGCGGGCAGCGTGTCTTCATTGGACACGAGGATGCCCTTGCGGTCTTCCCAGAAGAAATCCACATAGGTGTGCAGGTGGCCCTTGAAGAAGGTGGCGTCCACACCCACGTTGAACTTGCTGGCGGTTTCCCAGGTAACGTTGGGGTTGCCGGAAGTCAATTCACGGACACCTTTGAGCCAGTCTCCGCTGGTACCAAAGTTGGTGGCGCGGATTTCCGGATGCGTGGTCATCTTACCCGTGTAGAAAGCCCAGGTACCGGGCAGATACATGAAACGGTAACCCATGGTGTTGTCGTTACCGACAAGACCCCAGGAGCCGCGAAGTTTGAGGTAGCTGATGACATCCTTGACGGGTTCCCACCATTTCTCGCTGGAAGGAATCCAGCCCAGGGAGATGGACGGGAACAGACCGTAACGTTTACCGGGGGCGAAGTTCTCGGAGCCGTTGTAGCCGACATTGAGATCCAGCAGGTAGCGGGTGTCGTAGTCATAGGTGAGACGGCCCACCAGGCCCACGTAACCGGTAGGGATATCCTCGTAGTCACCCATCGGATAGTAACGCTTGGACTGGTTGTACAGCAGCAGGGCGCCCACATTGTGCTTGCCAATCTTGCGGTTGTAGTTCAGGCTGGCCTCGGCGTACCAGTTACGGCCGCCCACCATGGACTCGTTGTAAGGGAGGGGCCAGGTAACGTTTTCCTTGCGGAGGATTTCATTGCCGTTCTCATCCAGCGTAGCCGTATAAGAAACGCCCGTACCATATCCGTTCTGGCGGTTCTTCTTGGCGGTGTATTCGGAGTTGTAGGAGGCTTTCACCTTGAAGTCGAGACCCTTGGTGATGAATCCCATGTCCAGTTTGTACTGGATATCGAAGTTGAGCACGTTCGTGCTTTCGTTCACATAACCCAGGTTGTAGTAGTTGGAGAGGGCGTCACGGTCGTACGGTCCCACAAGGTTGATGTCGGAGACGATGTGACGGCCTTCCTCGTCGATACCGCAGCCGGCGTAAGGAGTTGCGCCCTGCATGTAACGGAAGAGGAAGCCCTCGCCGCTACCCATCGTGTTGCGGTTCTGCATGCGGCCGCCCAGGGTGATGGACAGCTGGCTCCAGCGGGAGACGTCGATATCCAGGTTGGCACGGTAGTTCAGACGCTGGAAGCTGAAGGTCTCATGCTTGTCGGAGGAGAATGTCTTGAACAGGGAATCCTGGTTCAGGAAGCCGGCCGACACGAAGTAGCGCACCTTTTCGGTACCGCCGTTCACGTTCACGTTGGCCTGTTCCTGCCAGGCGGTGTCGTTCATCACATACTTGATCCAGTTTGTGCTGGGGAACGTACGGGGCATGTCGTTGGTACGGAAATGCTCCATGACGCTCTGGCTGAAACGGATACCGGTACCGGCGTAAGGAGTGTAATCCAGGATGGTGGCGGAACCGGGCCACTCGCTCATGGGCAGGTTGTCCGTGATCTGGGTGTAGTTCCACATCTTACCATAAGTATAAGAGTCGGCGAAATCGACAAACTTGGAAATGGTCTGCATGGCGGCGTTGACCGTAGCGGTCACGGAAGCCTTGCCCACCGTACCACGCTTGGTGGTAACCAGGATAACGCCGTTGGCGCCCCGCACACCGAACACGGCCGTTGCGGAGGCGTCCTTCAGGACGGAGATACTCTCGATTTCATTGGCGTCCAACTGGGAGAAAGGACGCTCCACGCCGTCCACCAGGACCAGAGGGTCGGCGCTGTTGAGGGATCCTACACCACGGATGCGGATCACCGGTTCGTCGGCGCCCGGCATACCGGAAGGCTGCACGGCGGAAACACCGGGAAGGTTACCCTGGAGAGCGTTCGCCACGTTGGCGACAGGGGCTTTCACCAGACCGTCGCCACTGACGGCGGAAACGGCACCGGTGATGGTAACCTTCTTCTGCTGACCGTACGCGATGACCACGGATTCATCCAGGGCCTTGGAGTCCAGCTCCATGTTGATGGTCAGCTTCGGGCCGGTCACCTGAACGGTCTGCGTAGCATAACCGACGCAGGAGACCTCAAGCGTAGCACCTCGGGAGACGGACGGGAGCACGAAGTGGCCGTCCAAGTCGGTGACAGCGCCCGTGTTCGTCCCCTGGACGAGCACGCCGGCTCCCACCAACCCTTCTCCCAATTCATCGAGGACTGTGCCTTCCACGCGCAGATTCTGGGCGAAGGAAAGTCCGGGCATCAGGAGCAGGAGCGCCAGAAGTCCGGACTGGAGTAATAGTCTTCTTCTTTTCATTTTAGGGTTATTTAAATGGTTAACTAGGTTACTAAAAATGGGCTATAAAGTCACATTGCGAAGTTCGCAAGGAAAAATCACTTCTTTTTTCCACCCGGAAACAACTGATATAAACATTGATACACGACTCTTGGTTTTGAAACAAATAATGTCAACTTTGAAAACAAACACGTCAATGTAACCGATTCAACACGAAATGTTGCAAAAAAAATAATCGTGTTTCAAAACAGCATTTTCTTGAACCATCCCGGCACCCGCGCGCACTTTTTATTTTATAATTTTGCATCGTGATGAATCGGAATATGAAACGGTTATTTCTTTCCCTCTTTGCAGCCACGCTGCTGCTTCCTGGCCTCTTTGCCCAGAATCCCGTCATCCGGGACCAATACTCGGCAGACCCTACCGCCCGCGTTTTCGGGGGCAAGGTCTGGCTCTTCCCTTCCCACGACATCATCAGCCCGGTGGAACCCGAAAGGAAATGGTTTTCCATGGCCGACTACCACGTTTTCTCCTCGGAAGACCTGGTGAACTGGACGGACCACGGCGTCATCCTCTCCCAGGAAAACGTTCCCTGGGGCAAACCCGACGCTTACTCCATGTGGGCGCCGGACTGCGTGGAGAAGGACGGGAAATACTATTTCGTCTTCCCCAACGCACCGAAGGAGGGACACGGCTTCGCGATCGGAGTAGCGGTGGCCGATCGGCCCGAAGGACCCTATACGGCCCGCGAGAAGGCCATCCCCGGCGTCTTCGGCATCGATCCCTGCGTGCTGCAGGCCTCTGACGGGCAGACGTACCTGTACTGGTCCGGCATGGGACTGACCGGTGCACCCGTGAAAGACGATCTCTCGGAGCTTACGGGACGCCCCGTCCGGCTGGACACCCCTCTTCCGGAGGGTTTCAAGGAAGGCCCGTTCATCTTTGAACGCGAGGGCCGGTTCTACCTCACCTATCCCTGGGTGCAGGACAAGACCGAGACACTGGCCTATGCCATGAGCGACAGCCCGCTGGGGCCCTATGTATTCAAAGGTATCATCATGGCGCAGTCCCCCAGCGAATGCTGGACCAACCACCACTCCATTGTCTGCTACAAAGGAGAGTGGTATCTGTTCTACCATCACAACGACTACTCCCCCGCTTTCGACAAGAACCGTTCGGTGCGCATAGACCGCATCGCCTTCAACGAAGACGGCACCATCCTCCCGGTGACGCCCACCCTGCGGGGCGTGGGCCGGACCCCGGCCGACGGCCGCATCCAGATGGACCGCTACAGCGCGCTGTGCCACCAGGGGGCCTACCTCGAGTTTGTGGACGCGGAGCATCCCTTCGAGGGATGGTATATCGGCCTGGGCAGGCCCGGGACGTGGGTTCGCTACGACGAGGTTGACTTCGGCGAAAAAGCTCCGGGCACGGTGACGTTCCGCTATCGCGCTCCGAAGGCCTGCGGGGTGGCTGTATCGGCCTCGGAAAAGACGGGATGGTTCGCGCTGCCCGCTTCCGACGGCTGGACGACGCTGCGCCTCCCTTTCACGATGGAGGTGATCGGCACGCAGAACTTGCGTCTTTCCCTGGAGGAAGGAGAGGGGCTGGAGCTGGACTGGATTTCCTTCGGAGATGTCTTTGAGGCCGTTTTCTCGGACTCTTCCACCAGCCTGGATAAATATATGGTGCCCGCCACGGGGGCCTTTGCCACGCCGGACCAGGACGGATTCCTGCGCCGCTGGCTGCTGCTGGAGCCCATCAGCTGCCCCCACCGTACCAACAACGAGTGGACGGACAGCTACCTGAGGAAGGTGCTATATACGGAATATTTCCCCGGCCAGTGGGGAGACCGGCTTCCCAAGGACGGCGCCAAGGTGAAGAAACTGCGCTGGCATGCCATGGACAGCCAGCTGTACAACGTGAAGCTTTTCCGCTTCGCAACCAACCTTACGGACCTTAAATACGGCTGCCTCTACTGGATGGCCACCGTCATCAACTGTGAAGAGGACATTCCTTCGGTACGGCTCAGTGCCGGCTCCAACGGTCCTTCCATCTGGTGGGTCAACGGCCAGGAGGCCGTCATCCTCTCCGGAGACCGCCGTATGGTGGCCGATGACTGCGCCTCCGAACAGCTCACGCTGAAGAAAGGACGCAATGTCATCTGGGGCGCCGTTGTCAACGGGCCCGGCCTGTGCGACTTCTGCCTCCGTTTCCTGGACCAGGACGGAAACCCTGTCACCAACTACACCGTTACCACGAAATGACCATGAAAAAGATACTGCTTTCGATGCTTGTCGCCTCCTGCGGCCTGACGGCCGCCGCCCAGGTGGGCGCACCCTATATCCACGACCCGTCCACCGTGGCGGAATGTGACGGTAAATACTACACCTTCGGGACCGGACAGGGCGGCCTCATCTCCGAGGACGGCTGGGTCTGGCACAGCGGAGGCGTGCGTCCCGGCGGCGGCGCCGCCCCGGATGTCATCAAAATCGGGGACCGCTACCTGGTGGGTTACAGTTCCACCGGCGGCGGCTTCAACGGTCCCCACGCCGGCACCATCCTTACCATGTGGAACAAGACGCTGGATCCCGCTTCCCCGGACTTCGGCTACACCGAGCCCGTCGAGGTGGCCCGTTCCGAGGCCGACGAAGACTGCGACGCCATTGACGTTGGCTTTCTCATGACGCCGGACGGCCGTCTGTACTGCACCTACGGCACCTACTTCGGCTTCATCCGCATGGTAGAGCTGGATCCGGCGACAGGCGCACGGAAAGAGGGAAATCGGCCCGTAGATATCGCCATCGACTGCGAGGCAACCACCCTCATCTACCGCGACGGCTGGTACTATCTGCTGGGAACGCACGGCAGCTGCTGCGACGGGGTCAATTCTACCTATAACATTGTCGTGGGCCGCTCCCGCAGCGTGACGGGACCGTATCTGGATAATGTGGGGCGTGACATGCTCCGCGGCGGAGGAAAGATGGTCATCGCCGCCGAGGAACGCCGCTTCGGCGCCGGCCACTTCGGCCGTATTGTCCTCGAGGAAGGCGTTGAGAAGATGTCACTTCACTATGAGGCCGACCTGGACCGCAGCGGACGCAGCGTCCTCGCCATCCGCCCCATCCTGTGGAAGGACGGCTGGCCGGAAGGCGCTCCCCTGGTGGAAGACGGAAACTACAAGATCCTTTCCCGCCGGCGCGGCTACGGCCTGGAACTCACCGTGGACTTCGTGCGCGTGGAAGGCGGAATGATGCCCTTCTGGATGAAACCCGACGAGAAAGTGGCTGTACTGGAAGGACAGAAGCTGGAAGATGTGGCCGATGGCTGGCCTTCCGGCAATACGCAGGTGCGCCTGGGGGACTACATCGCCCGTCCGCACCAAAAATGGACGCTGCAGGCAGTTCCCGAAGCAGGCGGCTACCTGGGCGGTCCTTATTACAAGATTGTGATTGAAGGCACCACCCGCGCGCTGGCTACAGCGGAAGGCGCCCGCCTGGAGACCGTGCCGGAGTTCAGCGGCGCCGCCTGCGAATTGTGGCGCGTGGACCAGCTCACGGACGGGACTTTCCGTATCATGCCTAAAGAAATCCCCGGTCAGCCCGGTGCGGCGCTGTGCCTGGTATCCGTCGCCGACAGCACGCCCGGACTGGGCCGTTTCGACTTCTCCAGCGACAATTGCAAGTGGGATTTGGTCCGTCGCTAAAACGGTTTAATAAATTTGACTATATTTGTAACATGTATTTACTTGGATACGATATCGGCAGTTCTTCCGTGAAGGCTTCCCTCGTGGACGCGGAAACCGGGAAGTGCGTTGCCTCCGACTTTTTCCCTAAAAATGAAGCGCCCATCATCGCCAAACAGCAAGGCTGGGCGGAACAGGATCCCGCCATGTGGCTGGGTAACCTGAAACTTGCCACGGCCAGTGTCCTGGCCCTTTCAGGCGTCTCTCCCCGCGACATCAAAGCCATCGGCATCTCCTATCAGATGCACGGGCTGGTGTGCGTGGACCGGGACATGAATGTCCTTCGGCCCGCCATCATCTGGTGTGACTCCCGCGCCGTTCCCTACGGCCAGACGGCCTGCCAGGCCCTGGGCGTGGATTACTGCCTGGACCATCTGCTGAACTCCCCCGGCAACTTTACCGCCGCCAAACTGGCCTGGGTGAAGGAGAACGAGCCGGACCTGTACAAACGCATCTGGAAGGTAATGCTCCCGGGAGACTACATCGCCATGCGCCTGACAGAATCCGTCTGCACCACGGTGAGCGGCCTGTCGGAGGGCATCTTCTGGGATTTCGTCAAGAACGAGCCCAGCGCACCGCTGCTGGATTACTTCGGCTTTGACGAGACCATCCTCCCCCAGATCCGCCCCACCTTCGGGGTACAGGGTACGCTGTGCCGCAAGGCGGCCGAATCGCTGGGCCTCGCGGAAGGCACCCCCGTCACGTACCGTGCCGGAGACCAGCCCAACAATGCCCTCAGCCTCAACGTGTTCAACCCCGGTGAAATTGCATCGACGGCAGGGACCTCGGGCGTCGTGTACGGCGTTATCGGCCAGATTGCGCACGATCCCCTTTCCCGCGTCAATTGCTTCGCCCATGTGAACCATACAGCGGAGGATCCCCGCCTGGGCGTGCTGCTGTGTATCAACGGAACCGGCTGCCTGAACAGCTGGATGCGCCGCAACGTGGCCCCGGACGGCATCTCCTATGTAGAGATGAATGCCCTGTGCGCACAGGTTCCCATCGGTTCGGAAGGCGTTTCCATCCTCCCCTTCGGCAACGGAGCGGAGCGCATGCTGGAAAACCGCGAGACCGGATGCAGCCTCCACGGGGTTAACTTCAATACGCATGACCGCAGACACCTTCTGCGCGCGGCCCAGGAAGGCATCGTGTTCTCCTTCCAGTACGGCATCGAGATCATGGAAAAGATGGGCCTGAAAGTGGACAGGATCCATGCCGGCCTGGCCAACATGTTCCAGTCACAGATTTTCCGCGAAACGCTCTCCGGCGTTTCCGGCGCCACCATCGAACTGTACAATACGGACGGTTCCGTGGGCGCCGCCAAAGGTGCCGGCATAGGGGCGGGCATCTACGCAGGCCCGCGCGAGGCGTTCGCCAGCCTGGAGCGCCTGGCTGTCATCACTCCTTCCCATGAGGAAGAATACCGCGAAGCATACCAAAGATGGAAATCCCATATCAACGATAACTAATAAATCATTTTCTATTATGGCTAAAGAATATTTTCCCGGAATCGGCACCATTCCCTTTGAAGGTGCCAAGAGCAAAAATCCCCTTGCTTTCCATTACTATGAGGCAGACCGCGTAGTCATGGGCAAACCCATGAAGGACTGGTTCAAGTTCGCCATGGCCTGGTGGCACACCCTGGGCCAGGCTTCCGCCGACCCCTTCGGCGGCCAGACCCGCAGCTACGAGTGGGATAAGGCCGACTGCCCCTACGAGCGCGCCCGCGCCAAGGCCGATGCCGGCTTTGAGTTCATGCAGAAGATGGGTCTCGGCTACTTCTGCTTCCACGACATCGATCTGGTGGAAGACTGCGAGGATATCGCCGAATACGAAGCCCGCATGAAGGACATCACCGACTACCTGGCAGAGAAGATGAAGGCTACCGGGATCAAGAACCTGTGGGGCACGGCCAATGTGTTCGGCAACAAGCGTTACATGAACGGCGCCGCCACCAACCCCCAGTTCGACGTGGTGGCCCGTGCCGCCGTCCAGATCAAGAACGCCCTGGATGCCACCATCAAGCTGGGTGGTACCAACTATGTGTTCTGGGGCGGCCGTGAAGGTTACTACACCCTGCTGAACACCCAGATGCAGCGCGAGAAAGACCACCTCGCCGCCATGCTGAAGGCAGCCCGCGACTATGCCCGTGCCAAGGGATTCAAGGGTACGTTCCTCATCGAGCCCAAGCCCATGGAGCCCACCAAGCACCAGTACGACGTGGATACGGAGACCGTGATCGGGTTCCTGCGCGCCAATGGCCTGGACAAGGACTTCAAGGTGAACATCGAAGTGAACCACGCCACCCTGGCCGGCCACACCTTCGAGCACGAACTTACCGTCGCCCGTGAAAACGGCTTCCTGGGCAACATCGACGCCAACCGCGGAGACGCCCAGAACGGCTGGGATACGGACCAGTTCCCCGTGGACGCCTATGACCTCACCCAGGCCATGATGCAGGTCCTGCTGAACGGCGGCTTCGGTAACGGCGGTACCAACTTCGACGCCAAGCTGCGCCGTTCCTCCACCGACCTCGAAGACCTGTTCATCGCCCACATCAGCGCCATGGACGCCATGGCCCACGCACTGCTTAACGCAGCCGCCATCCTGGAAGAAAGCCCCATGCCCAAGATGGTCAAGGAGCGCTACGCTTCCTTCGACAGCGGTATGGGCAAGAAATTCGAGGAAGGAAAGGCTACGCTCGAAGAACTGTACGAGTACGGAAAGAAGAATGGCGAACCCAAGGTTGCCTCCGGCAAACAGGAACTCTACGAAACCTTCCTTAATCTCTACGCTAAATAATGGCAAGCTACAGACAAAACGGCAGCCCCGCGTACCTGTTCGGGATTGTCCTGATCGCGGTAATCGGCGGCCTTTTGTTCGGGTATGACACAGCTGTAATCTCCGGCGCGGAAAAGGGCCTCCAGGCCTTTTTCCAGAGCGCTGGAGATTTCACATACACCGACGCCCTCCACGGATTCACCACTTCCAGCGCCCTGATCGGCTGTATCATCGGCGCGCTCCTCTCCGGTTTTGCAGCGTCCCGGCTGGGCCGCAAGAAATCCCTGTTCATTGCAGGTATCCTCTTCTTCCTCAGCGCGCTGGGTTCCTACTACCCGGAGTTCTTGTTCTTCGCCAAGGGTGTCCCCACGAAGAGCCTGCTGGTCGCATTCAACCTCTACCGTGTGCTGGGCGGTATCGGCGTGGGTATGGCATCGGCCCTCTGCCCTATGTATATCGCCGAGGTAGCGCCTGCCAACAGGCGCGGGACGCTCGTGTCCTGGAACCAGTTCGCCATCATCTTCGGCCAGCTGGTGGTGTATTTCGTGAATTTCCTCATTATCCGCAGCCATGCAGCGGACCCCGACGTGGTGGCCTGGACCAACGCTGTCGGCTGGAGAGTGATGTTCGTCTCCGAGGCTGTTCCGGCCGGGCTGTTCGCCCTGCTCATCCTGCTGGTCCCCGAGACGCCGCGTTACCTGGCCATGCACGGCAATGAAGAAAAAGCCCTGGAGGTACTGTCCAACATCAACGGAGAAGCCCGCGCCCGCGAGATCCTCTCCGACATTCAGGCCACTTTCAATGCCGAGGCTGGCAAGAAGCAGGAGAAACTCTTCGCGTTCGGCTTCCTGGTGGTGTTCATCGGCTGCATGCTGTCCGTGTTCCAGCAAGTGATCGGCATCAATGCCGTGCTCTACTTTGCCCCCCGTATCTTCGAGTCCATGGGCGTTTCCAACAACATGCTCTTCACGGTGATCATGGGCGTGGTAAACATCAGCTTTACGCTGGTGGCCGTCTTTACGGTGGAGAAACTGGGACGTAAGCCGCTGCTCATCACCGGTTCCCTGGGCATGGCCCTGGGCGCCTTCGGCGTGGCTCTTTCGAATGTCGTCAGCCTGCCCGCCCTGGTGCCCGTCCTGAGCATCATGGTGTACAGCGCCTCCTTCATGTTCAGCTGGGGTCCCATCTGCTGGGTTTACATCGCCGAGCTGTTCCCCAACACCATCCGAAGCCAGGCTACCGCCTGGGCCGTCGCCTTCCAGTGGATCTTCAACTTCGTCGTAAGTTCCACCTTCGTGCCCATGTACAGCTGGAGCCCGTTCTTCGCCTATGCGCTCTACGGCATCATCTGCCTTGTCGCCGCCGTCTTCGTCTGGCGCCTGGTCCCCGAGACCAAGGGCAAGACCCTCGAAGACATGACCGCCCTCTGGCGCGGGAAGAAATGAGCCCCTGGGCGCAATGAGGGCCGATGCCCACGCGCCTAGCGGCCACCGCCGCCGAAGCCGCCGCCGGAGAAGCCGCCACCGCCGCCGAATGAGGAGTGACCGCCGGTGCCGTTGACGCTGCCGGCCTTCGAAACGGCTCCGGCAAAGGCACGGGTGCTCATCCTGTTGGCCCAGTGCATAGTGTAGTAAAGCGTCGTGGGATCTATGCCGGTAGAACGGGACAGCTCTTCGAACTGGGCCGGATAAAGCTTCTGGAACTGGCTGGCCACACGGTCGGCGATGCCGAACAGCTGGGCATAGACCAGATACTCTTTCCACAGTCGCACTTCAGAAGCGGCGCGTTCGTCACTCAGCGTAAAGTCCTTCAGGTAGTTCCTGAACTCGATGACATGACTGGCCTCCGCCTGACCGGCGGGGGTCAGTCTGTAAGTACCCAGCAGGAAGGACTTGTCATGGAACCAGCGTTTTCCGCGGGCAAGGGCACGGTCGGGCCAGGCCATCACCTTTTTGTAGTTTCTACGGGACCAGTCTTCAAATTCGTTCTTTTCCAGCAGAAGGTTGGAACCGGCGGCACTGCGGGCCATCTGGTACAGGGCTTCTTCCACGTCATCTTCCGACACGGATTCGGCGACAAAAGAAAGGTTGACGCGCCTGGGGTGGGCGGGATCGGCCTGAACATTGACCTGCCCGTTCATGACCCAGCGCAGGAAATACGCGCCGATAAGGCTGTTGGCCGGGGCCGATATCTCAAAGCGCCTGCCCTTGGAAAGAGCGTAGTACGCGGCAAAGAGGTTGCCTTCCAACGGAACGTCGCGGAACCACCCGGTAATTTTGGTCTTTCCGAAGAAGGATCGACGCCACTTGTATCCAAGGGCCGATGCTATCGCAACCCAGAGAACGAGCGCAAAGAAGCCCAAGAAGCATAGGGCGAATAATATCAGAAACCACTTTCCGTCCTCGTCCTCCCCGTAAGAACTGCCTTCCAGGGCACGGTCCAGCACCTGCTGGAACGGCTGATCCGAAGAAACGGCCGGGGAGAAAAGCCCCTTCTCGAACTTGACAAGGGCGATGAGGGAGCTGTCGTACTCCATTTCTTCAGAGGTCTCGGCCACGACGGCACCATCCACCAGGTTGATGTCTCCGTAGAAGCCGAAGGCCCACACCCGGGTGTTGTCATAGGTCCATGCCGGACAGTCGAAGGCCGGTACTATGGTGACACGGGCATGACGGGGAGCCGGCCTCATTCCCTTGTTGACGAACTGGAAATTGAAACCATCGGCCTCCTCGTAACCCTGCACCAGGCCGGTGACGAAGAAACGGGCCTGCCAGATATGGTTGCCCCTCCGTCCAAGGCCCCAGCACAGTTCCACGCCATTCCTTTTGGGGACAATTCCGCATTTGCCCGTCTTGTAACTGCGGTCGCGATCCACATCCCAGCGCCTGTCCAGGCTCTCGTACGGGACACCGTTCTCGCTAACCTGAAGCTGGCCGACGGTCATCGGCCCCAGGTTCCCTATGGGGATATAGAATTCCGTACCGTCGCCGCCGGCTTCGGCATCCCAGGTCTGGGTAATCCAGGCGCTTCCGTCACGGTTCAGCTCTACCCGGATATCCACGTCGCGGATAGTCCGGATGCTTTCCGCCGCAGCACTGAGGCACAGCACTGCGGCGAAGACAAAGGTCAGAAGCCGTTTCATCAGATAGTCGGATAATCCTTCTTGGTCACATCGTCGGCCAGGTAATCCCGTTTCGCAAAGCCCAGCATGCCGGCCACGACAGAGGTGGGGAAAGAACGGACCTGCTGGTTGAAGCGGGTGACGGTGTCGTTGAAGGTCATGCGGGAAAGGCGGACGTTTTCTTCGTATTTCTCGATGCTGGCCATCGTCTTCTGGTAGTTTCCGTTGGCCTTGAGGTCCGGGTAGGCCTCGGCCACGGCGACGAGTTTGGCGCTGATTTCCTTCAGGACGGATTCGTTGGCGTCGATATCCGCGGCGGTGGGGACGGGCGAAGAGGTGATTTTACGGGCTTCCACTATCTTCTGAAGGGTGTCGGCCTCGTAGGAGGAGTACTCTCGGGTAAGCTTCACCAGAGCCTGGAGGGCATCGTAGCGGCTGATTTGCTGCACATTGATCTGTTTGAGGGCGTTATTGCAGAACTCATCGCTCTTGACGAGCTTGTTTTGAACGCCGATGATCCAGAGGATCAGGAGTGCCAGGACGGCAATAATGATGATGATAGTCATGATAATAATAGGTAAATCCTTACAAATATGCGAAATTTGTGTAAATTTGTCAACTTAAAACAGCTAAAACATGAAGACCAACCAGCAGTTCAAGAACGCCGCCCTGGACGCTTTGCGCGGGAATTGGGGCAAGGCTGCCCTCGTTTCTCTCCTTTATCTCATCGTCGAGTATGCCGTTTCCGGCCCCAACTTTTTTCAGAGCGTGAAGATGATGCAGTTCCGGGCAGATCATCATGTTTCCTCCATTTATCAGGTCGCATCCCTTTACATGGATCCGGAATACCAGAGCCTCCAACAAACGGCCAACGGCGTTTCCGGGCTCAGCACGTTGCTGTACATTCTTGTGCTTTTCCCGCTTTCGGTAGGCTTTATCAACGCCATGAGGCGCCTTCTGGTCTTCTCCGAGAACGACATGCTGGGCAATACCCTCCATATCGCCTTCCAGAATTACTGGCACAAGGTATGGGGCATGCTCTGGATGACTATCCTCACTGTTCTCTGGGGCTTCCTCTTCATCATCCCCGGCATCATCAAATCCCTTTCCTACGCCATGACCCCGTTCATCCTGGAAGAGAATCCCGAACTCACCGCCTCCGAGGCCATACACCGCAGCCGCATGATGATGCACGGTCACAAATTTGACCTGTTCTGGCTGTATCTGGGCTTCATCGGCTGGATCATCCTTTCCCTGCTTACGCTCGGGATCGGCTTTATCTGGCTTTTCCCCTACCTCCAGACATCCGTGGCCGGCTTCTACGAAGAGGTGAAGGCCGAATACGCCATGAACGGCGGCCTGGACTAAACAAAGACCAAACTCAATTCACATTAAATGATAAACCCTATGAAAAAGATTATTTCGATTGCCGCCGCAGCCCTGATGCTGCTGGCCGGCACAGAGGCTTATGCCCAGATCTACGTCGGCGGTTCCGCCGGTTTTGCAAACACAACCGTCAAAGTCGGCGAAAACTCCGCCAGCGGCACCACCTTCAAGATCCTGCCCGAAATCGGTTTTCAGCTGAACGACAAAATGGCTGTCGGCGCCCAGATCGGCTACATGAACGGCCCCGGCGCCCTGGGTTCCTTCGACCCCAATGACATCAAAGGTCTTATTTCCGGCATCGGCGACGCCGTTTGCGGTGCCGCTTCCAGTAAAGATGTCCTGGGTTACCAGTTCGGCGCTTTCCGCATAGCCCCTTACTTCCGCTACACGTTCTACAGCAACAACCTCATCGAGTTGTTTGCTGACGCCACCATTGCCTACACCAATGCCCTGGCCAAGAGCTACGATGAGGACGATCAGGTTTGGCAGGACCGTGGCGCATGCGGCATTTTCGAGGCTGGCATCAAGCCCGGCTTCAAGGTGAAAGTGAGCGACAACTTCCAGCTCGTAGGCCGTCTGGGTTCTCTCGGTTACCAGAACCTCAAAGTGAAGGATCAAGAAATGAGCGCAAGCCGCTTCGGCCTGGACGTGGATGGCAGCAACATCCTCTTCGGCTTCATCTACACGCTGTAATATAGCAGCCCGCCCCCGATTCGCCCGTGTTTTGTAACTAATTGAAACACAATACTATGCTGAAATCCTCCTGGTCAATTTTTGCCAGGAGGATTTCTGTATAATATTGATTTATTGCTACTTACAAATCACGGCTTTAACCCGGCAGGTGATAGTTTGGGGAGATGAAGGAACTTCCGGATTTGAGCCAGGCTGGCAGAGGTGCGGCGACGCAGGAGTTCCACCAGGGCTTCTCTGTCGGAACGGGGCCACGACAGGAATTCATGGATGTCTGCCAGGTGTTTCTCACGTAGCAGTTCCTGGGTCATTGTTTTGTAGCAGGCATCGGATTTCCCTACGAACGTTTCGTCCAGATCGTATTCGTGGCTGGTTGTAGTATGCAGGGCCGAAATATAGTTCATGTATTTTCTGTCAAAGAAACGCAAGGCCTCTTCATAGTCAATCACATTGTAAGTTACAATGATATAATCTATCAACTGTTCCCGTTCCCGAGATGTTAACTTGCTTGTCATCCTTTTCAGCTGTGCGTGATTGACAGGTTTTCCGGAAGCATGCTGGGCCCGTATCTCCTGAATAGCAGCCCGTAAGTGGGATGAAGCACGACGGATGACCAGCTTTTCAGAGAAAGGATGGTCACTTGCCGCATAAGCAATAAATGTCCAACGACAGTCTTCCGCATTGACTTCCAACTTTCTTTCTACCGGATTGTTCCCGACATAGAGCAGGTTGCTCCGGCCATTCTTTACATCTGTCTTGGGAGCGCTGCCGAAAGTGGTTTCAAACCACGATTGTTTGGTAGCACAGGCCTGGTTCATGGCATGCGAAAAAGTCCGGTTGACTGCGCCCATAAACGCAGACAAATCCTTGACCGAGCCCGCTACAATGGAGTAATGGGTATGATCCGGCATGGGGCACAGGGAGAGAACCCGGACTCGGTACTTTCTGGCCATCACACAGACAATGGTGAACCAGACCAGATAATCACTTTTGGAATAGAAAAGAACCCCGCCCTCGAAAGAGCGCTGATAACAGTGGTTCAAGATACCACTTAGAAAACGACGATTATACATGACGATAAACTAATTTCACTGCCAAAGGCAATGAATAATCGACGTCCTGTAATGTCGCACACAAAAATGGGCAAAATCAATTGAATTTGCAAGAGCAACCGTATAATTCGCCCAAATGCCGTGTTTTACAACTCGCTGATTATCAGCATATAACACAAATCCTCCTGGTGAAAATCGACCAGGAGGATTTTCATAAGTAATTAAGTTACAATAAATTACAAAACACGCTCCGGATCAAGGTAAGGAAGGGAGACCGGGACCAGGGGGGCCGGGAAAGACAATAAAAATCGGCGGTCTGGACTAGAGGAGGCCGGCGGGGATGGTGAGGGTGATGGTGGTCGTGGAGGGATCCAGGCCGATGACCAGATCCTCATGGAGAGGGAGAAGGACCTCTTCTCCGGAAGGACGTTTCACCCATAAGCAGGTGTTTCCGGGGATATCCTCATAGTCGGTGACGGTACCGATCAAGGTGCCGTCCGGGTCCTGGACTGTGAAGCCGATGAGGTCTTCATCGTCTTCCTCTTCAAAATAATCGGCGTAAATGGCAGCGCCTGAGAGTTCATCGGCGTCCTTCAGGGAACGGACACCGGTAAGGCGCACCAGGGCGCGGCCCGTACCGCGCTGGGTAAAAGACTCAAAATAAAAGGGAACCGGCAGTCCATCGAATTCGATGAATACCGGTTCCTGAAGGTCGATATCCTCCGGAGCCACATCAAAGAAACTGATGAGCAGTTCCCCGTCGGTTCCGTTGGATTTCAGTACCTGGGCTATCCGCAGCATTACTCGGCAGCGGGAGCTTCGGCCTCGGCGGCAGCCTCTTCGGCGGGAGCTTCAGCGGCAGCAGCCTCTTCGGCAGCCTTGGCAGCAGCTTCCTCAGCCTCGGCCTTCTTGGCGGCGATAGCCTTGGCACGAGCCTCGTTCACCGCAGCCTCGGCGGCTTTGGCGGCTTTAGCCTTTGCAATCTCGTCGTTCTTGATGCCGGCCTTCTTGGCAGCGATCTTGTTGTCGCGCTCTTCCTTCCATGCGTTGAACTTGGCCTCGGCCTGAGCCTCGGTCAGAGCGCCCTTGGCAACACCTTCGGCGAGGTGCTTGCGGAGAAGGATACCCTCATAGGAGAGGATACGGCGGGCAGTGAGCGTGGGCTGGGCACCAACATTCAGCCAAGCCAGAGCCTTTTCGCCGTCGAGGACGATGGTGGCAGGGTTGGTGTTGGGGTTGTAGGAGCCGATCTGCTCGATGAATTTACCGTCGCGCGGTGCGCGAGAGTCCGCCACAACAATGTGGAAGAATGCGAAATTCTTCTTACCGTGGCGCTGGAGTCTGATTTTAACAGCCATTGTGAATCTGTATTAATAAGTTATACGTATTGCCCCAACTCGTGGGAGCCCGCAAAGATACAAATATTATTTCATGTTTTAAAATATTGAACAAAAAATTTGTGGAATTCAAAAATGCTTTCTATCTTTGCAGTCCCAATCGCGGATGTGGTGAAATGGTAGACACGCCACTTTGAGGGGGTGGTGGACGCAAGTCCGTGGAAGTTCGACTCTTCTCATCCGCACAAAATCCAGACTCAAAAGGTCTGGATTTTTTTTGTATATTTGCTCCACGTAAAAACTAAAACCTAGTAGTGTATGAAAATCCAAGGAAAAACCGTCCTGATTACCGGAGCATGCTCCGGCATCGGGAAAATCATGGCACGCCGCTGCCTGGAGGCCGGCGCCAAGCAAGTAATCATCTGGGACATCAACGAGGCCGCCATCGCCGCCACCGTAGAGGAACTCTCCGCCAAGGGCCACGTGCATGGATTCAAGGCCGATATCTCCGATGCCGCTTCCGTGGACGCCGCCTACAATGCAAGCAAGATTGGCTGCGGCAGTGTCGATATCCTCATCAACAACGCCGGTATCATCACCAATAACAAGGTCTTCTCCGAGCAGACAGACACCGACATCGACCGCACCATCGACATCAATACTAAGGGAGCCATGTACGTGACGCTCCGCGTCCTCAAGGACATGAAGGCCCAGGGCAGCGGCCACATCTGCAACATCACTTCATCGGCCGGCATGCTGGCGCTCCCGAAGATGTCCCTGTACGCGGCCTCGAAGTGGGCGGCCATCGGCTGGAGCGAAAGCCTGCGCATCGAGCTGGACCGCGAGAAAAGCCCCATCAAGGTAACCACCATCGCCCCCTACTTCATCAACACCGGCATGTTCGACGGCATCCACTCTTTCTTCAAGATCCAGAAACCGGAGAAAGTGGGCCGCATCGTCATCCGCAGCATCCAGCACAATGTGGGCTACCGGGGTATCCCCTTCGGCTTTCATTTTATCCGCCTGATGCAGGGCCTCATCCCCTACCGTCCGTTCAACTTCATCTTCGGAGACATCTGCGGACTGTACACCGTCATGGATCATTTTACCGGAAGAAAAAAATAATATGGCACTGGAAAACACTTCAGCCGAGCGCATACAGGAACTCGTAGAGAAGCAGCGCGCCTTCTTCGCCACCGGCACCACGCTGGACATAAAGTGGCGCAAGGAGCAGCTCAAAGCCTTTAACAATGGTCTCAAGAAGTGGGAGAAGCCGCTTTGCGACGCCCTCTGGCAGGATCTGCACAAGAGCCGCGAGGAGGCCTTCATCACGGAAATCGGCCTCGTGTACGGAGAAATCGGCGAAGCCATCCGCAAGCTTCCCCGCTGGGCGTCCCGCAAGCGCAAGGGAACGCCTCTCACCGTGCTTCCATCGGCCAGCTACATCGTGCGCGAGCCCCTCGGGTGCACCCTCATCGTGAGCCCCTGGAACTACCCCGTTCAGCTGCTGCTGAACCCGCTCGTAGGCTGCATCGCCGCGGGCTGCACCGCCATTCTGAAGCCCTCCCCCTACGTCCCGCACGTATCCAAGGTCCTCGAGGATATGGTGGCCGATACCTTCCCGGAGGCCTTCGTCGCCTGCGTACAGGGAAACCGCCTGGTAAACGGCGAACTCTTCAAGCACCGCTACGACCTGGTCTTCCTCACCGGAAGCCCGTCCCTCGGACGTATCGCCATGGAGGCGCAGTCCCAATATTTAACGCCGATGGTGCTGGAGCTGGGCGGCAAGAGCCCGTGCATCGTGGACAAGGATGCCAACCTGAAGCTGGCCGCACGCCGCATCGCCTGGGGCAAGTGCCTCAATAGCGGGCAGACGTGCATCGCCCCGGACTACCTCTTCCTGCACGAGGACATCAAGGATGCCTTCATAGAGGCCTTCAAGAAGGAGCTCGCCGGCCTGTACCCGGACGGCACCGAGAAGTCGGACTTCTTCGTGCACATCGTCAAGGAAAGCGCCTTCGAGCGCCTGGAGAGTTATCTGGCCGATGGTAAAATCGTCGCCGGCGGCCACCACGACAAGAGCCGGCTGTGGATGGAGCCCACCCTGCTGGACGGCGTGTCCCCCGATGCGCCCGTAATGCAGGAGGAGATCTTCGGCCCCATCTTCCCCATACTCACCTTCAAGGACCGCGAAGAGGTTGTGAAGTTCGTCCGCGGCCGCGAGAAACCGCTGGCCTTCTACTACTTCGGGGCATCGGCCGCCGCATGGGACATCATCGGGAAAACCACTTCCGGCGGTGCCTGCATCAACGACACCATCATGCACATCGCCAACAGCAAGGTGCCTTTCGGCGGCGTGGGCAATTCCGGCATGGGCAGCTATCACAGCGAACGCAGCTTCCTGGCCTTCAGCCACGAGCGAGCAGTTATCAAGTCGCCCACCTGGATTGACCTCCCCTTCCGCTACATGCCTTACAAACTGTTCGGAATCATCAAGAAAATGCTGATGCTCAGCGCCGAAT
Organism: Bacteroidales bacterium; assembly: GCA_016288055.1. Classification (GTDB taxonomy): domain Bacteria; phylum Bacteroidota; class Bacteroidia; order Bacteroidales; family UBA932; genus Cryptobacteroides. Next base: position 1,280 of record JAEEXZ010000011.1, on the reverse strand, counting down.
AACCATGGCCGACAATTATCTGGAAAAACGTCAGCAGGAACTGGCCGAACGCCGCCCCAAGGTAGTTCGCCCCCATCCCTCGCTGGACAGCCTGCTCAGGAAGAACCGGAGTTACCGGGGCTACGATCCCTCGCGGGAAGTCACCCGCGAGGATCTGCTCCATCTGCTGGAAGTTGTGCCCTACGTGGGCTCCGGCATGAATGCGCAACCTCTTCGCTTCAAGCTAGTCTGCGGGGCCGATACCGCCCTGGTCCACCCGCTGGTGAAACTGGGAGCCGCCCTGCCCGGGGAGCACCTGCCCCACTCCGGCGAGGAGCCGTCGGCCTATATCGTCGTCTGCTCCGCCGCCCCGGCGTCGCGGGTGGTGGACATTGACCTTGGCATCGCCGCACAAAGCATCCTGCTAAAGGCCGTAGAGAACGGCCTCGGCGGCATCTTCATCCTCAATTTCAAGGCATCCGCCGTCCGCGACGCCCTGGGACTCCCCCTGGACCCCATCGCCATCATCGGGATTGGGAAACCCCTGGAGAACGTTTTTCTGGTAGAGGCCCGGCCCGGAGATGAGCTCAATTACTACCGCAAGGACGGGGTCCACTTTGTCCCCAAACTGGGAGTCACGGACCTGGTTATCCCGTAGTAGCGTTTTCGTTAACATGAGCCGAAGGCGAACAGGCGGCTTCTGCCGCCAGCCCCTCTCCCGAGGAGAGGGGTTTGGGGTGAGGGTGACGTAAGAAGAGGTGACTACCTCCAACGAAAAAAGCCACGGACGTAAGTCGTGGCTTTTTGAAGTGGAGGTAGTCGGATTCGAACCGGCGACCCTATGCTTGCAAAGCATATGCTCTACCAGCTGAGCTATACCCCCGTACGAGTTTTGAAATAAAAAAAGCCGGTCTGGTAGCCGGCTTTCTTGGTAGGCCCTGGCAGAGTTGAACTGCCGACCTCTACATTATCAGTGTAGCGCTCTAACCAACTGAGCTAAGAGCCTATATAAATAATGAAAGACTAAAAGTGCAACCTTGCACTCAACGAAGCGTCGCGTCAGAGAACTTGCTCCAAAAAGGAGGTGTTCCAGCCACACCTTCCGGTACGGCTACCTTGTTACGACTTAGCCCCAATTACCTGTTTCGCCCTAGGCCGCTCCTTTCGGTCACGGACTTCAGGCGCCCCAGACTTTCATGGCTTGACGGGCGGTGTGTACAAGGCCCGGGAACGTATTCACCGCGCCATGGCTGATGCGCGATTACTAGCGAATCCAGCTTCACGGAGTCGAGTTGCAGACT
>JAEEXZ010000051.1 GCA_016288055.1 Bacteroidales bacterium | reverse complement strand
TTTACCCCGACCGCTTCTACGGCACCCTCAAGAGCGAGGTGAACCGTATCTGGGCCAAAGGCCACGTCATCATCTTCGACGTGGACGTCAAGGGCGGCGTGTCGCTCAAGAAATACTTCGGAGACGCAGCCCTCTCGGTCTTCATCCAGGCTCCCTCGGTGGAGGAACTGCGCAAACGGCTCATCGGCCGCGCCACGGACCCCATGGACGCCATCGAGACACGTGTAGCCAAGGCCGCCGAGGAAATGACCTACGCCCCCAAGTTCGACCGCGTCCTCATCAACGACGACCTTGAAACCGCCTATCGGGAGGCCGAGAATCTGGTAGATACATTCTTAAACAACTAATATGAAACGAATCCTTCTTGCAGTTTCGCTACTGACCGCCGTGGTCAGCGGCGCATTTGCTGCACCCCGTGAGGAAGCGCGCCTTCTGCGTTTCCCCGCCACCAATGGAAAAGAAATCGTCTTCTCCTATGCCGGAGACCTCTGGACCGTTCCCGTCGAGGGCGGCGAGGCCCGCCGGCTCACTTCCCACATCGGCTATGAAGGCTTTGCCCACTACTCCCCCGACGGACAGACCATCGCCTTCACGGCCGAATACGACGGCAACCGCGAGGTGTACCGCATTCCCGCCACCGGCGGCGAACCCGTTCGCCTCACCTACACCGGCACCAATCCCCGTGACGACATGGGAGACCGCATGGGTCCCAACAACATGGTCATGGCCTGGACGCCCGACGGCAGCGGCATCGTGTACCGCAACCGCACCGAGGACGGATTCAGCGGCATGCTGTGGACCATATCGGCCCAGGGCGGCATGCCCACCCGCATTCCCCTTCCGGAAGGCGGTTTCTGCTGCTACTCCCCGGACGGCAGCAAGCTGGCCTACAACCGCGTGATGCGTGAGTTCCGCACCTGGAAATACTACCGCGGCGGCATGGCGGACGACATCTGGGTATATGACCCCGCCGCCCAGAAGGTGACCAACGTCTCCAACAACGACGCCCAGGACATCTTCCCCATGTGGGTGGGCAAGGAGATATTCTACGCCAGCGACCGCGACATGATCATGAACCTGTTCGCCTACAATACGGAGACCGGCACCACCCGCAAAGTCACGAACTTCACCGAGTACGACGTCAAGTTCCCCTCCACCGACGGCAAGACCATTGTCTTCGAAAACGGCGGCTGGCTCTACCGCCTGGACCCCGCCACGTCCGTCTGCAACAAGGTACCCGTCTATATCGGGGCCGATGATATCTATGGCCGGAGCGTCCGCCGCACCATCGGCACCGACGTCATCACTGCTTTCAGCCCCGCCCCCGACGGCTCCCGCATAGTCATCTCCGCCCGCGGCGAGATCTTTGACGTGCCCGTGGGCGTGGGCGTAACCCGCAACCTCTCCCGCAGTTCCGACTCCAACGACCGTGACGCCGAATGGAGTCCCAACGGCCGGTGGATCGCCTGGATCGGCGACGCTACCGGAGAAACCGAGATCTATCTCTTCGACGTCAAGGCCGGCTCTTTCAAACAGCTCACCAGCGGTGCCGACACCTACATCCGCGACATCCAGTGGGCCCCCGACAGCAAGCACATCTACTTCACCGACCGCAAGAACCGCTTCGTGGAAGTGGATCCCGTAAGCGGCGCCACGAAGGTAATCATGCAGAACCCCGACGCAGAGTTCCGTGAGGTGAACATCTCCCCCGACAGCGAATGGATTACCTACACGAGGCCTGCCGCCAACGAGTTTGACATCGTCTATCTCCGTAACCTTTCAACGGGAGTCGAGTACCCTGTCACCGACCGCTGGTACAACAGCGACACCCCCACCTTCAGCGCCGACGGCAAATACCTCATCTTCTCCAGCGACCGCGACCTGAGTCCCGTCTATAGCTACATCGAATGGAACTACGCCTATCAGGAGATGAGGGGCACCTATATGGCGCTGCTCAAGAAAGACACCCCCTCCCCGCTCATCGCTTCCGACAAGGTGGTGAAGATGGAGGAAGAGGCCGCTCCCGAAAAGAAGGCCGACAAGAAGAAGGCCGATAAGAAAAAACCCGCCCCGAAGGTATTTTCCGTGGATCCGGAGGGTATCGGCGAGCGCATTGTCAAGATCCCTTCCGTGAAGGGATACATGTTCTACAGCGACGGCGACAAACTCTGGTATGTTGGTCGCGGCGGCACCCGCGTGTATGACTTCGCCACCGGCGAGGACAGCGACTGCTCCGACGCCACCATGCTCGCCATCGCAGGCACCAAGACGGCCGTCTGGTACAAGGAGGACGAGCTTTTCATCGCACCCATCGGCCCGAAAGCCAGTCTCAGCGACAAGGCGGACCTTTCCCGCATGGTCACCACCATCGACTACTCCCAGGAGTGGGCCCAGCTCTTCGACGAAGTATGGCGCGCCTTCCGTGACGGTTATTACCTGGAGAACATGCACGGACGCGACTGGAAGGCCGTCAAGGCCAAATACGAGGTGCTCATTCCCTATGCCAAGACGCGGCTGGACGTGAACTATATCATCGGCGAGATGATCGGCGAGGTCGCTTCCGGCCACTGCTACGTCTCTCCCGGCGAGTATCCCAAGGCGCCCAAGGTGGACATGGGTCTGCTGGGCGCCGAGTTCTCCAAGGTGGAGGGCGGCTTCCGTATCGACAAGATCATGGAGGGCGCCACTTATCGGCCCGAACTGCGTTCCCCGCTCACCGAGCCCGGCCTGGGCGTGAAGGAGGGCGACGTGGTCACCGCGATTGACGGGGTTTCCCTGGCCGATGTCTCCAACATCTACGAGCAGCTCGTCGGCAAGGCCGGCGTCCTGACGGAACTCACCGTGGGCGGCCGCAAGATCGTGGTGAAGCCCATTGCCGACGAAGGTCCGCTGCAGCACTACGCCTGGGTCCAGAAGAACATCCGCACGGTAGAGAAGCTCTCCGGCGGCCGCGTGGGCTACATCTACATCCCCGACATGGGTCCCGAGGGCCTGAACGAATGGGCCCGTTACTACTATCCCCAGCTGGACAAGGAGGCCCTCATCATCGACGACCGTGCCAACGGCGGCGGAAACATCTCCCCGATGCTCATCGAACGGCTGCAGCGCAAGGTGTACCGCATGACCATGCGCCGGGGTTCCGAACATGTGGGCACTATTCCGGAAGGCACGCACACCGGCCCGAAGGTACTCCTCATCAACAAGTATTCTGCCTCCGACGGAGACCTCTTCCCCTGGAGCTTCAAGGCCAACAAGCTGGGGACCGTCATCGGCACCCGCACCTGGGGCGGCATCGTGGGCATCAGCGGCTCCCTGCCTTATGTGGACGGCACCGACGTCCGCGTCCCCTTCTTCACCAACTATGACGCCGCTACGGGTCAGTGGATCGTGGAAAATCACGGCGTGGATCCGGACATCCTTCTGGACAACGATCCTATCCTGGAAGAAAGCGGCGTGGACCAGCAGCTGGAGAAGGCCGTGGAAGTGGCTCTCGAGCAGCTCAAGGATCGCAAACCCCTGCCCGGAGTCCCCGCTCCCCGTACGTTCAAGGACCTGGGACTTCCGGAGGTCTTCTAGCAGAATCACAATAAATAAGGATTTTTAAAATTCCATAAAAATTCGTAAATTTGCAGTCCAAAAGATAAATCTTATTAACAACTATAAGTTATGGTATCTTACAAAGAACTCGGCCTGGTGAACACCCGTGAGATGTTCAAGAAGGCCGTTGCCGGTGGATATGCCATCCCCGCTTTCAACTTCAATAACATGGAACAGCTGCAGGCCATCATCATGGCCTCCGCCGAGACCAAGAGCCCTGTGATCCTCCAGGTTTCCAAGGGTGCCCGTAACTACGCCAACCAGACCCTCCTCCGCTACATGGCCGAGGGTGCAGTCGAGTACGCTAAGGAACTCGGTTGGAAGAATCCCCAGATCTGCCTGCACCTGGATCACGGTGACAGCTTCGAGACCTGCAAGAGCTGCGTTGACATGGGCTTCAGCTCCGTGATGATCGACGCCTCCTCCCTTCCTTACGAGGAGAACATCGCCCTCACCAAGAAGGTGGTGGACTACGCTCACCAGTTCGACGTAACCGTCGAGGCCGAACTCGGCGTTCTCGCCGGTGTTGAAGACGAGGTTTCCGCCGCTGAATCCCACTACACCAAGCCGGAAGAAGTGATCGACTTCGCCACCCGTACCGGTTGCGACTCCCTCGCTATCTCCATCGGCACTTCCCACGGTGCTTACAAGTTCACTCCCGAGCAGTGCACCCGTGACCCCAAGACCGGCAAGCTGGTTCCCCCGCCGCTGGCCTTCGACGTTCTCCACGAGATTGAGAAGAAGCTTCCCGGCTTCCCCATCGTTCTCCACGGTTCCAGCTCCGTTCCCCAGGAATACGTTGACATCATCAACGAGCTGGGTGGCAAACTCCCGGATGCAGTAGGTATCCCCGAGGAGCAGCTCCGCGAGGCTTCCAAGAGCGCTGTCTGCAAGATCAACATCGACTCCGACAGCCGTCTGGCCATGACCGCCGCCATCCGCAAGGTCTTCCACGACAAGCCCGGTGAGTTCGATCCCCGCAAGTACCTCGGTCCCGCCCGTGACGAGATGAAGAAGCTCTACATGCACAAGATCATCAACGTTCTTGGCTCCAACGGCAAGGCCGAATAAGCTTTCGCTTCATAAATTAAAAGAGTGACCAGTTTTTCTGGCCACTCTTTTTTTAACCGTTTTGGCCTGCCCTCTCCCTTGTCATTCTGAGCGAAGCGAAGAATCTATTATTTTGAATGTCGTCGCCACTGGGCCCACAGCCAAAGGAATTTATTTTTCGGGACGGGACCCGAAAAACCAAATTCCTTCGGCCATCGCAAACCTCACGCGCAGCAAGGTTAAAGCACACAATCGGCCTCCGATCCCCCATCACCGTGCTTTAACCCATCTTCATGCACCTGGTTAAAGCACACTTTCGCCATTCTAAATCGTATTAGCGTGCTTTAACCCCTCCTCTCGACCATAGTTAAAGCACACTTTCGGCCACTGGACCCCCATCACCGTGCTTTAACCCACTCTCGCAACCCCACTTAAAGCACACTTTCGCCATTCTAACCCCGGTCACCGTGCTTTAACCCCACCTTGCGCACCCGGTTAAAGCACACTTTCGGTAGTTTGGCAACTGGTCAAGACCATTTTCCCCGTTTTTGGTCCTGGCCACGTGTTGCCAAAACACACCTTGTCATTCTGAGCGAAGCGAAGAATCTATTTTGTGAGACAAGGCCCCAATAGGCCCACGGCCAAAGGAATTTATTTTTCGGGACGGGGCCCGAAAAACCAAATTCCTTTGGCCATCGCAAACCTCACGCGCGCAGCAAGGTTCAAGCACACAATCGGCCATACGACCCCATCACTGTGCTTTAAACGAAGGAGGGGGGAACGACTTAGGGGTGCAATGCGTTGGTTTCAGGGAGGATGAGGCGGCGGACGTTACATCCGACGTAGTTGCCTATAACGATAACGGGATAGTACCACAGGAGGGCGATGTCCCACTTCCAGGCACCGAAGATGTACACTACGTCGGCGATGGAGTGGTAGAAACCGCATACGATAAACAGGGGAATACCAAAAAGAACGGGGACCAGCGACTTGCTGCTTCGGTAGAACCACACGGAGAGGTCTATGACCAGGCCGCAGCCGACGGCGCGGAGGAAACTGCGCCAGGGGCCCTGCGCCACATGGGCCGCAACGGCGTTCTGGGCGCTATCGGCCATATTGCCGCCGATGTCGGCGATGACAAGACCCACCGCCATGGCGCCGACGACGTTCCAGAGCCATACCTTGACGATTCCCGAAACACTGGTCATGACTCCGGCGCGGCCGGTATAGAGCGGAATGCCCGTGAGAACCACGCCGATTAAGCCGAAAGCGAAGATGATGGCGCCGGGAAGCCCCCCGAGGGCAAGGAAGCCGCACGCGCCCAGGCCGATCAGGATGCCGGCCATGATGGATTGTCTGTCTGTGAGGTTCATGCTTACCTTTTTGGTTTTCCAAATATAAGGAAAAATTGTAACTTTGTGGGCTTTTAAAGAAATATATGGGACGAATTATCTTAACTGGCGACCGCCCTACCGGTAAACTTCATCTGGGACATTATGTTGGCTCCCTCCGTAACCGTGTACTCCTTCAGAACGAAGGCAATTACGACCGCATGTTTGTGTTCATCGCAGACGTGCAGGCCCTTACGGACAATGCCGACAACCCGGAGAAGGTCCGCCAGAATATCATCGAAGTGGCACTTGACTATCTCTCCTGCGGCCTGGACCCGGAGAAAGTGACGCTCTTCATCCAGAGCCAGGTTCCCCAGCTGCATGAAATGACGCAGTTCTTCTCCAACCTGGTCACCGTACAGCGCCTGCAGCGCAACCCCACCGTCAAGGCCGAAATGGCCATGCGCGGCTTCAACGCGGAGACGGAAGACAACAACGTGCGCGGCCTGCCGGTGAGTTTCTTCTCCTACCCTATCTCCCAGGCGGCCGATATCTGCTTCTGCAAGGCGACAACCGTTCCCGTGGGAGAGGACCAGGAACCCATGATCGAGCAGTGCCGCGAAATCGTGCGCAGCTTCAACGGGACCTACAAGTGCGACGTACTGGTAGAGCCCGAAATCCTGCTGCCCTCCAACCTGGCATGCCGCCGTCTGCCCGGCACCGACGGAAAGGCCAAGATGAGCAAGTCCCTCGGCAACTGCATCTACCTGAGCGACGATGCCAAGACTATGGAGCAGAAGGTGAAGGGCATGTTCACGGATCCCGGCCACCTTCGCGTGGAAGATCCCGGCAAAGTGGAAGGCAACACCGTGTTCACTTACCTGGACGCCTTCTGCGAGCCCGAGGACTTCGCCAAATACCTCCCCGATTATGCCAACTTGGACGAACTCAAAGACCACTACCGCCGTGGCGGTCTGGGAGACATGAAGTGCAAGAAGTTCCTCATCAACGTGCTCAATGACCGCCTGGAGCCCATCCGTGCCCGCCGCCATACCTACGAGCAGGACATCCCCGGCGTATATGAGATTCTTCGCAAAGGCTCCGAAGCCGCCCGCGAGGTAGCTGCCCAGACCCTTCATGAAATGAAGCAGGCCATGCAGATCAATTACTTCGACGACGAAGCCCTTATCGCAGAGCAAGCCGCGAAATACCGCGGATAGTTTCCGCCGCTTTAAGCTATAAAAAACGCTCCGTGGGAATAATCTCACGGAGCGTTTCAGTTATATAGAGGAGTTTACTGCTCGTCCGGGCCTTCAGGCTGGCCGCCGGGCTGAGGGCCGCCGTTGAAGGGACCCTGGGGGCCACCCTGGAACGGTCCCTGAGGACCACCCTGGGCGCCGGCCTGCTGACCGGCCTGGTACATCTTCTCGAATGCCTTGTTCAGGGCCTCGGAGTACTTGTCAATGTCGGCCAGGTTCTGGGCTTTGACTGCCTCCTTCAGGGCATTGCAGTTGGTCTCCACTTCGTTCTTCACGTCGGCGGGAACCTTGTCTCCGTTCTCCTTCAGGAACTTTTCGGCCTGGAAGGTGAGGGCATCGGCATTGTTGATCTTCTCGATGCGCTCTTTCTCGGCCTTGTCGGCGGCTTCGTTGGCCTTGGCCTCGTCGCGCATGCGCTGGATCTCGGCGTCGGACAGGCCGGAGGAAGCCTCGATGCGGATGTGCTGCTCCTTGCCGGTAGCCTTATCTACGGCGCTCACGTTCAGGATACCGTTGGCGTCGATATCGAAAGTAACCTCGATCTGAGGCACGCCACGGGGTGCGGGCGCGATGCCGTCCAGATGGAAGATGCCGATCTGCTTGTTATCCTTGGCCATGGAGCGCTCGCCCTGGAGGACGCGGATCTCAACGCCGGGCTGGTTGTCGGCCGCGGTAGAGAACACCTGGCTCTTCTTGGCCGGGATGGTGGTGTTGGACTCGATAAGCTTGGTCATGACGCCGCCGAGGGTCTCGATACCCAGAGACAGCGGAGTAACATCCAGAAGAAGCACGTCCTTCACATCACCAGCGAGAACACCACCCTGGATGGAAGCGCCGATGGCGACCACCTCGTCGGGGTTCACGCTCTTGTTGGGCTCCTTGCCGAAGAAATTCTTCACCAGTTCCTGCACGTAAGGGATACGGGTGGAACCGCCGACCAGCAGGACCTCGTCAATGTCGGAGGGGTTCAGGTGAGCATCGGAGAGAGCCTGACGGCAAGGGGCGATGCTGCGCTGGAACAGGGCGTCGGAGAGCTGCTCGAACTTGGCACGGGTCAGCGTCTTGGCAAGGTGCTTGGGAACGCCGTCCACGGGCATGATGTAAGGCAGGTTGATCTCGGTGGAAGTCTGGCTGGAGAGTTCGATCTTGGCCTTTTCGGCGGCTTCCTTCAGACGCTGCAGGGCCATGGGGTCCTTCTTCAGGTCCAGGCCGCCGTTCTCTGCGGCGAACTCGCTGGCAAGCCAGTCGATGATGACCTGGTCGAAGTCGTCACCGCCGAGGTGGGTGTCACCGTTGGTGGAGAGCACCTCGAACACGCCGTCACCCAGCTGGAGGATAGAGATATCGAAGGTACCGCCACCCAGGTCGTACACAGCCACCTTCATGTCCTTGTCCTTCTTGTCAAGGCCGTATGCCAGGGCGGCAGCGGTAGGTTCGTTGATGATACGCTTCACGTCCAGACCCGCAATGCGGCCAGCCTCCTTGGTAGCCTGACGCTGGGAGTCGGAGAAGTAAGCGGGAACGGTGATCACGGCCTCGGTCACTTCCTGACGGAGGTACTCCTCGGCGGTCTTCTTCATCTTCTGAAGGATCATGGCCGAAATCTCCTGAGGCGTGTAGAGCTTGCCGTTGATGTCCACGCGGGGCGTGTTGTTCTCACCGCGGACCACCTTGTAGGGAACGCGGGCAACTTCGGCATTCACCTGATCGTAGGTTTCACCCATGAAACGCTTGATGGAGAACACAGTGTTGTTAGGATTGGTGATAGCCTGACGCTTGGCAGGCGAGCCGATCTTGCGCTCTCCGCCGTCGGTGAAGGCAACCACGGAAGGAGTGGTGCGCTGACCCTCGTTATTGATGATGACGGTAGGCTGATTGCCTTCCATCACTGCGACGCAGGAATTGGTTGTTCCCAGGTCGATACCAATGATTTTACCCATAATATAATTACCTTTTATTGTTCTCTAATAAAAATCTGGCGCCACCCATTCAGCGGGCGACGCCAGAGAATTATCGAACTTCGTGCCAAGGGACACGCCCTGCCAAAATGGCAGAAAAAGAGTGTCAGAATCGCATGCCGAGCGTGAGCATGACCTCGAAACGGTTGTATTTGGCGGTCACTTCCGGAACGGCATAAGGGGCGTTGGTCACCTCGTACTTGTCGGTGTAATCCGTGCCGTTGTAGTCGTAGTACTTGTAAGGGATGAAGTACTCGTTGGGCTCCATACGGTAACGGAAGGCTACGTCCGTGAAGAAAGGACCGTGGTTGAAACCGACGCCGCAGGAGAAGTACTGCTTCATGAGGGCGATCCGTTCCGCCTGGGAAAGCTCATAGACCATCAGGTGCTCCATATGGTCAGTCTCGCTATAAACCCACTCCAGGTAGTTGTGCTGGGCAGCCGTCGTGAGGCCGTAACCCGCACGCACCGCCACGCCTTTGGCCACGTTGACCTCGGCACCTACGCGCAGCATGTGGCTCACGCCCAGGATGTCCTTGATGTCCGCGTTGACATTGTCAAAGTGCGAATTGGCATAGTAGTACTGGCTCTCGGTCTGGCTGCGGAAACGGTTGTGCCGATAATTGGCCACCTCATAGTCCACGCTCAGGAGGCCGACCTTGCCGAAGGTATAGGCGATACCCGCGTTGAAACGGGCGGGAGTGACGAGGGCATAGCCATCATCCCATTCCGGAGACTTCACGGAGCCGAGGCTCACACCGGTAAGGGAAGCCTTACCGTACCAGGCCATGCGCGTGTCGATGTTCAGGATCGTAGGGGTCTGGAGGGCAGCGCCCAAACGAAGGCCCGTTCCCCTGGGAGCCCACAGAGCGCCGACCTTGAAGTAAGCGCCCGTAGCCTTGGAGTCAAAGATACGCTTCATCTCCAGGTAATTGAAGCGGGCATCGGGATTGGTATCAAAAGGAATGGCGGGGAACTCGGCCGCGTTGTTGGGCGTCTCGTACCAGTATTCGGCATAGCCGCTCCTGGCGCTCACGATACCCAGGTTTCCGCCGAAGTAGAACTCGTCGTTGACATTGAATGCCACATTGATGACATAGTCGTGCTTGTAGCCCTTGGACTGCACGCCGTACTTCTGGTACAGCGGAGCCAGGACGCCGGTATTCTTACCGTCCTTGTCCCAGTCTGTCAGGCCCAGGTAACGGCCGTTGACAGAGCCGAAGATGCCGCTGCGATAGGCCACCATATCCCTCCAGTCCATACCATAGGTGCTGGCGTAGCTGTCCAGGTTCCACCAGTCGATGTTGCGGTTGGAACCGGAGAGCACATCCTCCGGGTAGCCCTCGGCCGAAGAGGCCACGGCGCCGCAGAAAGAGTTGCTGGAGTTGATGCCCGTCGCATACATGCGGGACGTATAATCATTCGTAGAATTGGAGACAAAGCCGAGGGAAAAACGCTTGATGCCGCGACGGTTGCCCGTATCGATATTCAGGACAAAGCCGATGTTCGGAATCTTGAAACGCGTGTACACCGTCTGGACGCGGTCTCCGAAGGCGACATCCCGGTCTGCGCTGGTCGCATAGGCCGACGAGATCGAGAGGCCGGTGCTCAACGACATCTGGGAATAGCCGGTGATGGCCGATCCCGCCGGATTGATGCCGATGGAGCCCAGGTCACCGCCCACTGCCGTGAACGCATTGCCCATGGAAACGCTGCGGGCCGTGCCGCCATAGAGATAGTCGGAGAGCTGCAGGGCATCCTCCCAACTTTGGGCCGATGCTGCCAGGGACAGCGTCGAGGCCAAGGTAAACAGTATGATCTTTTTCATGATAGTCGAAAGCTATTAATGACGTCCGCCGGAACGGCTGCCACCGGAAGAGCGGCTGCTGGAGCTGCCGGAAGAACGGGAAGAACTGCCGGAAGAACGGGACGAGCCGCCGCCGGAATAGGAACCGCTGGAGCGGGAGCTGCTGCTCGAAGAACGGCTGCTGGAGCTTCCGCTATAGGAAGAACGGGAGCTACTGCTACTGCCGGAGGAACGGCTGCTGGAACTTCCGCTGTAAGAAGAAGAGCGGGAAGAACTGCTGCTGCGGTAGTTGGACGAACGGGAGCTGGAACTTCCGCTATAGGAAGAACGGGAGCCACTGCTGCTACCGGAAGACCGGGTGCTGCTGCCGGAAGACCGGGAGTAAGAGTGGGAGCCGCTGCCGGAACTTCTGCTATAAGAGGAGCGGGAACTGCTGGCCGAGCTACGCGAGCTGCTGGCCGATGAACGGGAAGCCGAAGAACGGGAAGCCGAAGCGCGCGACGAAGTGCTGCCCACGCGGGAAGCATGCGACACGGACGAACGGTTCGTGCGGCCGGAAGCGTAGCGGGAAGACAGGCTGCTGCGCGTGCCGCTGCCGTAGGCCGATGCCGAACGGCTCTTGCGTTCTACGCTCTGGTGGCCGTTGTTCTCCGGGCCGGAGGTGTGGCGGTTCCAGTGATAGAAACCGGGACGGCCCCAGTAGCGGTCGTAACCGTAGTAACCATAATATCCATAGTAACCATACAGGCCGTAATGATGCCTGTAGTACCAGGAGTCATAATACCAGGGATCCCAGGCCCAGCTGCTGTAATACCAGGGGCTGTTCCATCCCCAGTAGTAACTGGAATACCAGCGGTGATAAAAACGATGCCTCCAGGAGCCATAGTACCAGGAATCATAGTACCAGGGGTCCCAGGTGTACCAGGGATCCCAAGTCCAGCTGCTGTAATACCAGGGGCTGTAATGACGGTAATGCCAGCTCCAGGGGCTGTAGTACCAGGAATAATCCCACATCCAGGGGGAGGTGGTGTCCACGATCGTCAGTTCGTTGCTGTTGAACAGGACCGTTTTACCGGCCGGCACCACGAGGGTATCCCCTTCACTGACAATATAGGCGGAAGACTGTTTGCTCTGGGCAAGGAGATCGTCCACTTCCTGATCGGTCACGCTGACCTGCGCGACGGATACATCGGGACGGGAATACAGGCCATCGTCGTAAACCCGGGTCTGGAGACTGGCAGTGGAAGAGCAGGAAACGGCAAAGGCCGTGACGGCGAGTGCCAAGAATAGCTTTTTCATTATACTACCTCCTTATAATCCAATAAAAATAAGTATCTTTGTGCCCGGATAACCGGGCTCCGGGGTAAAATAATGCAATATCCATACCTTTTCCCCGGTTTTCGCAAAGCAATATTAAGGATTTAAACAGAATAAAGCAATAAATTATGGCAAAAGAAGTAACCAAACGCGAAGAAAATTACTCGCAGTGGTACAATGACCTGGTCGTAAAAGCAGACCTGGCGGAGCAGTCCGCCGTCCGCGGTTGCATGGTCATCAAACCCTACGGATACGCCATCTGGGAGAAGATGCAGCGCATCCTGGATGACATGTTCAAGGAAACCGGCGTGAAGAACGCCTACTTCCCCATGTTCATCCCAAAGAGTTTCTTCAGCCGTGAGGCCGAGCATGTCGCCGGTTTTGCCAAGGAATGCGCCGTGGTCACCCATCACCGCCTGATGAACGACCCCAATGGCAACGGCATCGTGGTGGATCCCGAGGCCAAGCTCGAGGAAGAACTGATCGTCCGTCCTACTTCCGAAACCATTATCTGGAATACCTATCAGAACTGGATCCACAGCTGGAGAGACCTCCCCATCCTGTGCAACCAGTGGTGCAACGTGGTACGCTGGGAAATGCGTACCCGCCTGTTCCTGCGCACGGCCGAGTTCCTGTGGCAGGAAGGCCATACCGCCCACTCCACCGCCGAAGAGGCCGAGGCACGCAAGGAGCAGATGGTGAACATCTACGCCAAGTTCGCCCGTGAGGTGATGGCCCTGCCCGTGGTCGTCGGCCACAAGAGCCCCGGCGAGCGTTTCGCCGGCGCCCTGGACACCATGACCATCGAGGCCCTCATGCAGGACGGCAAGGCCCTGCAGGCCGGTACCTCCCACTTCCTGGGCCAGAACTTCGCCAAGAGCTTCGACGTGCAGTTCACCAACAAGGAAGGCAAGCAGGATTACGTGTGGGCCACTTCCTGGGGCGTGAGCACCCGTCTGATGGGCGCCCTCATCATGGCACACGGAGACGACAACGGTCTCGTGCTGCCTCCGGCCCTGGCTCCTATCCAGGTGGTGATGGTCCCCATCTACAAGAGCGACGATGAGCGCAACGCCGTCCTGGACAAGATGTATGAACTGAAGAAGGCCCTCGAGGCCAAGGGCCACAGCGTGGAAATCGACGACCGCGACACCCTGCGTCCCGGCTTCAAGTTCGCCGAGTGGGAGCTCAAAGGCGTTCCCGTGCGTCTGGCCATGGGTCCCCGCGACCTGCAGAACGGCACCGTCGAGGTAGCCCGCCGCGACACCCTTGAGAAGTTTTCCGAACCCCTGGAGGGTCTGGAGGACCGTATCATCGGCCTTCTGGACGACATCCAGAAGAATATCTACAACAAAGCCCTCGCCTTCCGCGACGCTTCCATCCGCAAGGTGGA
>JAEEXZ010000010.1 GCA_016288055.1 Bacteroidales bacterium | reverse complement strand
GGAGGACCTCCGAATAGGCCGGAATCAGAAGGACATCATCGAAAGTGAGGCCTTCCATGGCAATTCTGTCTTCTACAAAGGACATATATCAGTGTTTTTGCAAAGTTAGCTATAATTCTTATCTTTGCGAGGTATGAAAAAACTGTTTTTCACACTTCTTGGAGCCGTTCTGTGCCTTCTGGCAAGCGCCCAGACCCGTTCTTACGCGGACAACGCGTCCGGCACTTTCGTATTCGGGCTGGAGCGCTATTTCTATGGCGGCACCGGCACGTTCGAATTCGAGGCCGACGGGAAACCTTTCCAGGCAACCGTCGAGGCGGGCAAGGTTTCTGTAGGCGGGACCACCCTGGAGGGAGGACCGGGGGAAGTTGTTGTCGGCATCCACGATTTCTCGGGGAACCGGGTACCGGATCTGATGGTGGCGCGAAGGGATGATTCCCGGGTATCGGCCGTCATCTATCGCCTCTCCTCCGGCCAATGGATTCCGATGGGAAGCACCGGTCCGGTAGGCGGCTCAGAGATCCGTGTTTTCCGCCAGGTCATTTCCGTCCGCAATGCCGAAACCCTGCATTCCTGGACCTGGCACAACGATCACTTCGACTACAAAAGCAACCGCTAGCCTTCCGTTACGTGGATGAGGGACTTCACCGGAGCGATGCCTTCCAGTTTGGCACGGCCGGGTAAATCGTCAATCTCCACCAGGAAGACGAAGTCTTTCACTTTCACCTTGTATTGTTTACCGTCGATATTGACGGTCTGGGCGTTCAGTCCCTCGGCCAGGCCCTTGGCAGTTCCGCCGGTGGCCAGGATGTCGTCGAAGAAGGTAATCTCGATGGTGTCCCCCGTGGGTTGGGAAGCCGCGAGATCGGAGCGGCGGAAGTACACATGGTCCGGACCGTACTCTTTCATAATCTCGACCTGGACCAGGTCTCCCTCGGAGAAGGGAAGCTTACCTTTCTTTCGAAGGGGAATTACATTCTCGATATGGTTCTTTGCATACAGCATGGCGGCGGAGAAGAGGAAGCCGCGGGCTTCGGGGGCCGCCACGTTAGGGGTGTCGCACATGGATGCCAGATCCTCGGTAAGGTGCCTGAACAACTCCTTGTCCTGCAGAAACGGAATGATATCCACGAAATTGACACCCTTGATAGGGAAGTTCGGATAGAATTTGATGAAATTATTGTAATTCATAACTACTCTATGGTGTTCATGTCTATCAGGTTGTTCAGCAGGGCATACACCGTGAGGCCCGCCACCGTCTTGATCCCTATCTTGCGGGTAATGTTCTTGCGGTGGGTGATGACCGTGTAGATGGAAAGGTTCAGCTTGTCGGCTATTTCCTTGTTGAGCATGCCTTTGGCCACACAGATGAGGATTTCCTTTTCACGGCTGCTGAGTTCTTCGCTTCCCGACCTTACGGGTTCCACTTTTTCTTCCAGCTGGGAAGCGGCCGGAACGAGAACGGTATCTTCGATGAAGGTGTGTTTCTGCAGGTCCATCTCCAGGGCATAGACGCAGTAAAGGGCCTGCTGGGCATCTTCCTGCCGACATTCCTTGGGAAGGGCGTTCGTAATAAGCGTCTTGAGCTGATCCAGCTTCTCCTGGATATTGGAGTGGTTCTGTTCGTATTCCCCGATGGAGTACTGCCCGCTTCGCTCACCGCTGAGCATGGCCTCCACATAAGGGAAGGCCACATTTTCTTCATAGGAGAAGTGAGTGGTAAGCTCTGCCTTATAGGCATTGAAGAGGTCCAGGATGACCTGGCGCTGGTGCTGGGAACAGGGGGCTGTGAGGCGCTCTAAGCTGGCCGCAAGATTGGGTACCATCACATCCATATAGTAGCGATGGCTCTTCCGGAGGAATTTCAGAATATCCTGTAAGCGGTCTGTTTCGATGCTTAGTTGAGGAGTGGGCGCTTTCATTTGGGATGCAAAGATACAAAATCATTGCGAAAATTCACAGCCGCAGTACAATTGATTGTAGAAATTTTCTTCTTTTATGATTTGGTTCCTGCGTTCTTGAAGGCCGCCCTTGCGCCAGTTCCGGTCCCACCAGGTAACACCCTCCACCTGCTCGCATGCCCATTTCCCGGCCGCGTTCACCTGCTCCAGGTTCTTCCATCGGGAACTGGCCAGCGTCGTGGTGAGGACGTCGAACCCGTTATCGGCCGCATACCGCGCTGCCCTGAGCAGGCGAAATTTGAAGCACTGCAGGCATCGGCCCCCTCTTTCCGGCTCCTTTTCCAGCCCTACGGCGCACTGGCCCCAGGCGGCGTGGTCGTACTCGTCCTCCACGATCTCCACGCCCCACTTTTTCGCATAACGGAGGCACTCGTTGAGCCGGTGGTCATATTCCTCGCGCGGAAAAATGTTGGAATTGGAATAGAAAATGGTGGGCTGCATCCCGTTCTGTACCATATACTCTACGATGGCACTGGAACAGGGCGCACAGCAGGCGTGAAGGAGAATCTTGCTCATGAGTACTTACGGGGAAAACGGAAGATGATGGACGCAAAGGCCATCAGGCCCAGCGCGAAGGGATAATACAGGTTGGCGATGATGGACAGGGCCGACATACCGGAGAGGCCGGCCGCCATGAGCATCTGCGCGCCGTAAGGCAAGATGCCCTGCACCAGGCAGGAGAAAGTATCCAGGATGGAGGCCGTCTTGCGGCGGTCCAGGTTGAAGCGTTCGCTGATATGCCGGGCCAGCGGGCCCACGGTGATGATGGCGATGGTGTTGTTGGCCGTGCAGAAATTCACCAGGGACACCAGGCCGGCGATGGAGAAGGCGGCTGCCCGGGGACCGGCGATGCGGCGGGTGAGGCCGTCGATGATGAACTGCAGCCCGCCGTTATAGCGGATGATCTCCAGAAGGCCGCCGGCAAGCAGGGACACGATGATCAGCTCGCCCATGGAGCCGATGCCGCCGCCGATGGAGGCCATCCAGCCCACGAAACCGTACGCGCCGGTACTCCAGCCGATGATACCGTTCACCACCGTTCCCACCACCAGCACCGTCACCACGTTCATGCCGGAGAGCGCCAGGCCGATGACCAGCATATACGGAATCAGTTTCACCCACTCCACGGGAGCGGCCGCCGGCGTGGCCTCGACGGAAAGGCCCAGGATTACATAGACGACGGTGACGAGGATGGCGGCGGGCGCGGCAATCCAGAGGTTCACGCGGAACTTGTCTTTCATGGAGCATCCCTGGCTCTTGGTCGCCGCCACGGTGGTGTCGGAGATGAACGAAAGGTTATCGCCGAAGAAGGCGCCGCCCACGATAATCGCCGTCATGAAGGACTGGCCGATACCCGTCTCCGCAGCAATGCCCGTAGCGATGGGCACCAGGGCCACGATGGTTCCCACGGAGGTTCCGATGGCCATGGAGATGAAACAGGCCGCCAGGAAGAAGCCCGCATAGATAAGGTTGCCGGGCAGGATGTGCAGCGTGGCGTTCACCGTAGCGTCAATGGCGCCGATATCCCTGGCCGTGGAAGCGAAGGCCCCCGCCAGCACAAAGATCCAGATCATCATGAGCACGTTCTTGTTTCCCGCGCCCTCGGAGAAAATGGATATCTTGTCGTCGGTCTTGCTTACCCCGCGGGTGATCAGCAGGGCATAGCCGGAGGCGACGATGAAAGCCGCCGCTACCGGCACCTTATAGAAATCGTGGGCCACCAGCGAACCGGCCAGATAGACGGCCAGGAAAACGAAAAGCGGGCTCAGCGCCAGATAGCCGTTCATCCTGCGGCTGCTGGGGGCACGGTGCTGCTGGGGTTCGGTCTTGATACCCATATATTAGAGTCTGATGAAGATTTTTCTTTTATAGAGCGGGTACACGATGCCATAAATGAGCATCACGCCGCCGACAGCATACAGAAGGGAGGTCCACTCGTTACGGCCCAGTACATCCATCACGGCCTTGAACCAGCCGGTACGGTGCATGGTCCAGACCAGGACGTCACACAGCAGGAAACACAGGATAGCATTGGAGCCGAAGACTTTCCAGAAACCCGTGTGTTTCCACACGCCTTTCTCGTCGATGAGCCAGTGGAAAAGACTGAGGAGAAGGGTGGCGGCGCCGCAGCACACAAGCACGAAGGACGGGGACCACACTTTCTTGTTCACGGGCAGAAGGAATCCCAGCAGGAAGCCGCCTGCGAGCATCATCGTCCCCACGGCATCCATCTTCCGGAAGTCTTTTTCCACCAGCAGTTTTCCTACAAGGAAGCCGATGAGGGTATGCGCTACGGCCGGGATGGTGGAAAGGAGCCCTTCGGGGTCCACGCCATTGTCTGCCTTATAAAGATGGTTAAGCCCCAGTACGGAGGCGTCCACCCGGGCCAGGATATTCTCCGGGCCGTGTACGAATCCGTTCCCCATCAGGAGGATGGCCGAATAGGCTGCCAGAAGGGCGCCCGCCACCCAGCCAATCCACTTCTGCTTCACCGTGCACACGATAAGGGCCGACAGGCCATAGCACAGCGCCAGCCGCACCAGCACGCCGGAAAGCCGGACGTTCTCCAGCCCCACGATCCGGCCGCCCCACACGCACTTGCTGATCCAATTGCACAGAAGGCCGATTCCCAGCAGCAGCACAAAGCGCTTCAGCACTTTCCAGGAGAGCTTGAATTCCTGCTTGCGAAGGCTCAGGAACATGGAAACACCCATCACGAACACAAAGGTGGGGAACACGAAGTCGGTGGGCGTGAAGCCGTTCCAGTCGGCATGGTTGAACGGTGCGAACATGCGTCCTCCGGGATTATCTACGATGAGCATGAAGGCCATGGTCAGACCTCTGAGGACATCTACGGATTCTACTCTTTTGTTCATATCCCGCAAAATTACAAAAATCCTTATTAATGGGGATTGCCCGCACCGAAAAAGAAGTGTACCTTTGCACCCGGAAGAAGAAAAGTATATGATTCTGGCTGACTTAGGAACTGGCGAAAAAGCCGTGATTGTGCGTGTGCACGGTCATGGCAGTTTCCGCAAGCGTCTCATCGAAATGGGCTTTATCCAGGGCAAGGAAGTCCGGGTTGTGCTGAACGCGCCCCTGAAAGACCCCATCGAATACGAAATCATCGGCTACAAAGTATCCCTGCGGCGGGAGGAAGCCCGGCAGATCGAGGTGGTCACCGAAGAGGAGGCCCGCGAGGCGCTCACAAGTGACGAACACCTGCAGGCGCTTCCCGGAGACCTGGAAGAAGCGCAGCGGCTGGAACGGGCCCTGGCCCATGTGGCCGAGGAACGGCACCATAATATCCGCGTCGCGCTGGTGGGAAACCCCAACTGCGGAAAGACTTCCCTTTTCAACATCGCCTCCGGTGCACACGAACACGTGGGCAACTACTCCGGCGTCACGGTGGACGCGAAGGAGGGCCATTTCCATTACAAAGATTACGACATCACCCTGGTTGACCTCCCGGGCACCTATTCGCTGAGCGCATATTCCCCCGAGGAATTGTACGTGCGTAAAAACCTGCTGGAGACCATGCCGGATGTGGTCGTGAATGTCGTGGATGCCTCCAATATCGAGCGCAACCTCTACCTCACCACCCAGCTCATCGACATGAACCTGCGGGTGGTGATGGCGCTGAACATGTACGACGAGCTGCGCCACAAGGGCGACAAACTGGACATCCAACAGCTGGGTTACCTGCTGGGCATGCCCGTATGCCCTACCGTGAGCCGTAACGGCGAAGGAATCCCGGAGCTTTTTGACACCGTCATCAAGATCTACGAACAGTCGGACCCGAAGCTGGCCCGCCACATTCATATCAATCACGGAGCAGAAATCGAACTGAGCATCAAGCGCGTGCAGCCGTTCATCGCCTACAACGAGACGCTGAAGGCCCGCTACTCCACGCGTTACCTCACCATCAAGTATCTGGAAGGGGACAAGGATGTGGAGAGGCTGCTCGCCTCCGTCCCCAATATATCGGATATCGCCAATGCCCGGGCCGACGAGCAGTCCCGCATCAAGGGACTCATCGGGCACTCGCTGGAGAGCGCCATCGTGGATGCCAAGTATGCATTCATCCAGGGCGCCCTGGCCGAGACATATCAGCGCTACCAGGCTGAACGTCCCCGGCGGACGCTCACCGACAAAATAGACGCCCTTGTCACCAACCAATGGGCCGCATTCCCTATTTTTCTTTTGTTGTTGTGGTTTATTTTCTGGGCAACCTTTACCATCGGCCAGTATCCGATGGACTGGATTGACGCGGCTGTAAATTGGTTGGGGGGCAAGGTGGCGGTCCTCATGCAGGACGGCTGGCTCAAAGATCTGGTGGTGGACGGCATCATCGCCGGTGTGGGCAGCGTACTGGTCTTCCTGCCCAACATCCTCATCCTGTATTTCTTTATCTCCATCATGGAGGACAGCGGCTACATGGCACGCGCGGCTTTCATCGTGGATAAACTCATGCACAAGATCGGGCTGCACGGGAAGAGCTTCATCCCCATGGTGATGGGCTTCGGATGCAATGTTCCGGCCATCATGGCCACGCGCGCCATCGAAAGCCGCAAGAGCCGCCTCATCACCATCGCCATCATCCCGTTCATGTCCTGCGCGGGACGTCTGCCTATCTTCGTGCTCTTTGCCGGCGCTTTCTTCCCGGCACATCCGGCCACGGCCCTGCTGGGGATTTACCTGCTGGGCATCGTGATGGCTATCCTGTCGGCCCTTGTCATAGGCAAGTTCATCAAGGAGGACGACCTCCCGTTCGTGATGGAGCTTCCTCCGTACCGCGTCCCTACTGCGCGGGCGATTGGCCGGCACACCTGGGAGAAGGGACGGCAGTATCTGGAAAAGATGGCTACTACCATCCTTATCTTCTCCGTGGCCATCTGGTTCCTGGGCTACTTCCCGCGCCATGAAGGCAGCACCGACGCCTACCAGCAGGAGCATTCGTACATCGGCATGGTGGGTAAAAGCGTAGAGCCCGCCATGGAGCCTCTCGGCTTCAACTGGAAGATGGACGTGGGTCTTCTCACCGGCATCGGCGCCAAGGAACTCGTCATCAGTTCCCTCGGCGTAATGTATGCGCAGGATGGCGCCGCCTCCGAGGCCGATGAAGGAGACACCGCCCTCCAGGCCGCCCTTAAGGCCGATATCCCCATTGCCGCAGCCCTGGCCTACATGGTTTTCGTGTTGCTGTACTTCCCCTGTATCGCCACCTTCGTGGCCACCAAGAACGAAACCGGCTCCTGGTGGTGGGCCATCCTCCTGTGCCTCTACACCATCTTCGTTGCCTGGCTGTGCGCCTTCGCCGCCTACCGTATCGGGCTGCTGATCTGGCCGGTTTAGCCGCTCAAAGGTTTCGGGGTGTTTCGTTTGGATGGGGCACCGGGAGCGGTGAGAGTCGGAGTGAAACGTTTCGAAAGGTTTTTTTAGGTAAATAAGTGACTGTTTGCTTTTTACCAAGATGGGATCCTCCTACCTTTAGCACTGTAAACTAATCACTTAATAACCATGAAACACTATCTTAACCTAACCCTCGCCCTTGCGGCGACCCTTTGCGCCTGCCAGCAGGTGGAACTGGATGAAAACTCTCTCACGGGCGGCCTGCCCCAGGCCGAAGCCGTTTCCGACGATGACGCCACCAAATCCTACACCGCTTCCGACCTCGCCCTCACCTCGGACTGGATCAGGAACCCGGAAAAGGGACTGTACAAGCACTATGAAATCTATTTTGATTTGCAGATGCACCTGAACCATCCGGACTGGGCCCTCAATTCGGATGGCATTTCCGACCTGGACAGCGGCAGCTACAACTTTGCCAGCTACACGGATGGCACCCTTGTCCTGACGCTCTTCTATCTGGTGGACTATCGGACGAAGGACCTTGATTCCAAGGCACTGAACGCCATTGAGAAGACCTTCCAGAAGGTCCGTGCCGCCGGCAAAAAAGCCATCGTACGCATCGCTTATTCCCATACGGCGGGAAGTGACGCCACGTACGACAGCGGGCAGCCCCGTGATGCCAGCCTGTCCCAGATCCAGGCACACCTGAACCAGATGTCCTCCATTCTGGACAACTACAAGGATGTAATATATCTGGTACAGGCCGGATGCATCGGAACGTATGGAGAATGGTATTACATTTCCCGTTCCGAGTTCAACTACAGCTATGACGGCAGTTCCCTCTCCGGCTTCAGCGGCCGGAAGGATGTCATTACCGCCCTGCTGAATGCGGTTCCCGGCCGTCAGGTGGGACTGCGCACACCCAACTTCAAGCGCTTCTACCTTAACAAGAAGTCCGACTACCAGTATCCGCTCAATTCGTATGCTACCCTGTCCCGTCCCAATGCGGAGGGCGACGCCCACTATCGGCTCGCTTTCTTCAACGACGTGTTCATGTGCGACAAATACGACGAGATGGGAACCTTCGGCCGCTATTCGTCCGATCCTGAGATTTCCTTCAACAAGCAGATGTGGAAGGATCAGGCGGCGTTCCTGGCGGTGGGCGGCGAAACGGCCAATAATGGCAGCACCCAGCCCTACATGAAGGATGTGAACACGTACGACCCCGTTTCTTATATCAAACAGTACCACATGTCCTACCTGCATCAGCGTACGAACAGCGACATGTACACTTACTGGCAGGGCCAGGGCAAGGAAAAGGACATCAAGAATGCGCTTGGATACCGGCTGTGGCTTACCAACTTCAAGATCAGCGGTACCGTGTCGGCCGGGAAGACGGTCAACATGATCTTCTCCATCAAGAACAACGGCGCGGCGCCCGTCATTTACAAGCGCCCCATGAAGATTGTGTTCATCCGCAATTCCGACAAGAAGGTCACCGAACTGGCCAGTACCACCGGAAGCGTGTCCAACTACATCTTCTTCTCGCAGGGGAACACGCAGACTACCCAGCACGGAAGCACGGACTATGCCGATATCCGCCAGGTGGCTCCGAACCAGTACAAGTACTTCACCTGCCAGGTTACCCTGCCGTCCAACATTTCTTCGGGCGACATGATTGCCATCTGGATGCCGGACCAGGCCAGCAACCTGCGCAACCGGAAGGAATACTCCATCAGGCTTTGCAACAAGCAGCAGGGCGGCTTCAAGTGGCAGGACTACGCCGACCGCGACAACACCATGGCCGGTTTCAACACCGTCTATACCTTCTGACGCCCCCGCCGCAAGACACATAAAAAAGCCAGCCTCGTAAAGGCTGGCTTTTATTATCGGCCCGTAAGGGATTACAGGTTGGCGTTCATCTTCTTCCAGTCCTCGATGGCGGGGACGATGCCCAGGGAGACAATCTCGTCTCTCATCTTCACGAGGTGCTCGTAGGAAGCGTCCAGGGCAGCCATTTCCTCGGCGGTACCCTGAGGAGCGGTGAAGTGGCAGCCCGTAGCGTCAATCACAGTGGGCATAGCCATCATCACGTTCTTGTACTTGCCTTCGTTCACGTAGGTGCCGGCGGGCCAGGTGAATTTCTCGCCGCCCATGGCAGCCTCGATCATCTTAACGGCATTGTAAGCGGGGCTCTGGAAGGAGCTGCGGCCACGCAGTTTGATGATGTTGGCACCACCCTGGATGGTGTTGTGCTTGATTTCCTCCCAACGCTCGGCGCTCAGCTCCATCTTGGAGAGAGGGGTGCCGTCGATTTTGACCTGGGAAGCGAAGACAGCCATGGCCTCACCGTGACCACCATAGGTGTGGGCACCGGTGACAGCGCACTGCTGTACGCCGAATTCCTGGGCCAGGGCTTCCTGCAGACGGGTGCTGTCGAGGGCGGCCAGGGAAGTGAGCTGCTCGGGCTTCAGGCCGGAGTGGATGAGGGCAGTAAGAGCGGTAACGTCGGCGGGGTTGAAGATAACGACCACGTGCTTGACGTCGGGGCAATATTTCTTGATGTTGTCACCGAACTCGGCGGCAATCTGGCAGTTGCCCTTGAGGAGGTCCTCACGGGTCATGCCTTCCTTGCGGGGTGCTCCGCCGGAGGAGATGATGTACTTGGCATCGGAGAAGGCGACTTCCGGGTTGGTGGTGGCAGTGAGGTTCACGCCGGGGAATGCGCAGTGGTCCATCTCCGCCAGGACACCTTTGAGGCCGGGCTCGAAGATATCGTACAGGCAGATGTTAGGGGTGAGACCCAGCATGCAGGCGGTCTGAACCATGTTGGAGCCAATCATGCCGGCAGCGCCAACGATGACAAGCTTTTCATCAGTTAAAAATTTCATGATGCGTTAATATAATTTAAAGTGTTCTTTATTTCTTTCGAGCCCACAAAGATACGAAATTCCGCGCAAAGATTTGTTACTATTACAAAAAATGCGTTATATTTGCGAAGTAAATTGTAACGATTAGTATGGAGCCTCCCAGTCAGGTTAAATCCAATCAGTTAACGGGCGTCGGTTCAGACGACCCTCTGTCGCGATTACCCTATAAATAACTGAGAAACCCGGTGCCGCAGGGCATTCGGGTGCTTGCGTATTGTCGTTCGAAAACCTATGTAATGGGACTATATTTAAAGAAGAAACTTGAAAACGAAGCCACTATCGGTGTGTGGCAAATCACCGAAACCGAGGAGGAGCTCATCGCACTGAGCGCCACCCCGACGGACGAGATGGAAGAGATCTCGTTCATCAAAAGCGAATCCCTTCGCAAACAGCGGCTGGCCGTACGCGCCCTGCTGAACACCCTTTTTGACGAAAAGGTGTACCTGAGCCATCACGACAATGGCAAGCCTTACCTTGAAAACAACCCCACCAATATCTCCATTACCCATACGGAGAAATATGTAGCCGTCATCCTGCACGACGAACAGGACTGCGGCATTGACGTGGAGTCCCTGGACCGGGACTTCTCCGCCGTCGAGAAGAAAGCCCTCAGCGAAGACGAAATCGAGGACCTGGAAGACGAGAAGAGGAACGAGCAACTGGCCATCTACTGGTGTGCCAAGGAAGCCATCTTCAAGCTTCTGAGCCGTTACAACGTGGATTTTGCCGAGCAAATCGAAATCGAGCGCTTCCGCCCCCGCGGGGAAGGCGAACTCGAAGCCACTTTCATTGACAAGAACGGGGACGAAGAAGAGTTCGACCTCGAGTACATGACCTTCGACCGCCACGTCCTGGTCTGGGTCGTAGGAGACTAATCCAGTTTATACATAAAATAGAAGATTACCGCAGCGGCTCCAGGGGAACGGTGCCGGGAATGTTATCGGAGGGCGGTTCTCCGTGGAGGTAAATGATGCGCTGGTTGGCGCTGCCGCGGAAAAGGAGGTCGGTGTCCCGCTGTTCCAGGATGAAGGGGCCGTCCACCAGCACATCCAGATAAGGCAGGAGCTGCGAAAGACGGGCCGATGCCTGTATCTCCTCCAGCGTAAACCCGGTCCAGCACCAGATGGTCTTGGTGGTCTCTTCCTTGATACGGCGGGCCAGCTCGGTAAAAGCCTCAACCTGATAGAACGGGTCTCCGCCGGAGAAGGAAACGTCCGACATTTCATCGGCCTTCACGATTTCCAGGAGGTCGTCCACCTCCATCCATCGGCCCGCGTTGAAATCCCAGCTCTGGGGGTTGTGGCAGCCCTTGCACGCATGAAGGCACCCCGCACAGTAAATGGCCGTGCGGAATCCGGGTCCGTCGGCCATTGTCTGTTCTAGTATGTCCAGTACTCTAATTCTCATAGAGATCCTTCGTCGCTTCGCTCCTCAGGATGACAATCTCTATTTGTGCACCACGCGGTCGCGAAGTTCCGCGAGCTTGCCGGAGTTCCAGCGGTCGGTGGTACCTACGAGGTAGCCGGTGATGCGCTGCAGGGTGTCGATGTGATGACCGTGGCAGTGCGGGCACTCCGTGAGGTTCTTTTCCGCGTTCTCATAGCCGCAGTCCATGCAGCGGTTGCGGTTGTGGTTCACGGAGCCGTAACCTACGTCGTACTTGTCCATGAGGTCCACAATCTTCATGATGGCCTCGGGGTTGTGCGTGGCGTCACCATCTACTTCCACATAGAAGATGTGACCGGCATTTTCGTACTTGTGATACGGGCCTTCGATCTTGGCCTTGTGCTCGGGAGAGCAGTGGTAATACACCGGAATGTGGCTGGAGTTGGTATAGTAGTCCTTGTCCGTGATGCCGGGCAGGATACCGAAAGTCTTCTTGTCCCGCTTGGTGAATTTGCCGGAGAGGCCCTCGGCGGGCGTTGCCAGGAAGGTGAAGTTGTGCTGGAAGGTCTCGGCATAACCATTGATCTTCTCCGCCATGTGCGCAACGATACGAAGACCCAGCTCCTGGGCTTCCTCGCTCTCGCCGTGATGCTTGCCGATAAGGGCGATCAGGCATTCCGCCAGGCCGATGAAGCCGATGGAAAGCGTACCCTGATTGAGCACCGGCTCGATGGGGTCGTTCTCTTCCAGTTTCTCACTGCCCAGCCAGAGGCCGGCCATCAGCAGCGGGAACTGTTTCTTGAGGGCCGTCTTCTGGAACTCAAAGCGCTCGTTCAGCTGACGGGCGGCGATGTCCAGGGCCCAGTCCAGTTTGCGGAAGAAGACCTGCAGTCTCTTATCCTTGTCAGTCTCCTCCTTCATGGCCTCGATAGCCAGTTTGACGATGTTGATGGTGGTGAAGCTCAGGTTACCGCGGCCGATGGAGGTCTTCGGACCGAACTTGTTGCCATACACACGTGTACGGCAGCCCATCGTGGCCACCTCGTGTTCATAGCGCTTGGGATCGTCGGCCTTCCAGGCATCGTCCTGGTTGAAGGACGCATCCAGATTGAGGAAGTTCGGGAAGAAACGGCGGGCGCTCACCTTGCAGGCGAATTTGTAAAGGTCGTAGTTGGGATCCTCCGGGAGGTAGGAAACACCGCGCTTTTTCTTCCAGATCTGGATGGGGAAGATGGCGGTGGATCCGTTGCCTACTCCTTCATAGGTGGTATTGAGGATTTCACGGATGATGCAGCGGCCCTCGGCGGAGGTGTCCGTTCCATAGTTGATGGACGAGAACACGACCTGGTTGCCGCCGCGGCTGTGAATGGTATTCATATTGTGCACGAACGCCTCCATGGCCTGGTGTACGCGGCCCACCGTCTGGTTGATGGCGTGCTGCATGGCGCGTTCCTTTCCCTGGAAGCCCACAAGGTCGCGTTTGATATAGTCGTCGATGGGGGCCTGTTTGAGGAAGCTGTAGTCCTCGTTCTCCATCTCGCTCACCTTGTCAATCTCCTCCTCGTAGGTCTTGCGGACGAAGGGAGCCAGGTAGAAGTCGAAGGCGGGGATGGCCTGGCCGCCGTGCATCTCGTTCTGGACGGTTTCCATGGAGATGCAGGCCAGTACGCTGGCTGTCTCGATGCGCTTGGCGGGACGGGATTCGCCGTGACCGGCCTTGAGCCCGTTCTGCAGGATCTTGTCCAGCGGGTGCTGGATGCAGGTGAGGCTCTTGGTGGGATAGTAATCCTTGTCGTGGATATGGATGTAGTTGCCGGCGACGGCCTCGCGGACGGGATCGCTCAGCAGGCACTCGTCCACATAGCTCTTGGTTGCCTCGGAGGCGAACTTCATCATCATGCCGGCGGGAGTGTCGGCATTCATGTTGGCGTTCTCACGGGTGATGTCGTTCACCTGTGCGTCGATGATGGTCTCGAAAATCTCGTTGGTCTTGGCCTTACGCGCGATATTGCGCTTGTTACGGTAACGGATGTACTCCTTGGCGACCTCCTGGCGGGGGCTGTTCATCAGGTGGTTTTCCACCACATCCTGAATCTCTTCCACCGTCATCTCTTCCTTGTCCAGTTGGGAAATATCCTGGGCAATCTGGGCTGCAAGCACAATGTCCTCCCCTCTCTCAGTAACATCCATGGCTTTGAGGATGGCGGCAACAATCTTCTGATTGTTAAAATCCACGCGGCGTCCGTCGCGTTTGAGTACACGTTTGACCATAAGGCAACTGTTTCAGCGTTCTAGGTAAAATGGAAATAGGAGCGATACCTCACGGGCAAAGATATACGGAAACAATCAACTTTCCCACGCTTTCGCTAAAAAAAGTTATCAACAGAAAAAGCCCGGCACCTGTTAATATTACAACTGACAGGCGTCGGGAAAAGATTTCACCGGAAACGGTTCCGGAAACGTAACCGTTTTGTTTCTCCCGCAGGGAGTTTTCAACAGAAAGACCTACTGTCCACCGAAGGTGAAGCGGACGCCGGCCTCGATGTCGAAGCGCAACGGCTGGATCGTGCGCAGGGAACGGGGCTGCCGCTCCGACTCAAAGTAATAGCGCACGTTCGGGTCCATATAGATGCCCATGCGGGGCGTAAGCCGGAATTCCACGCCCAGACCGGCCGCCACCGACCACTGCGGAGCGGTACCACGCTGGGTATAATGCAGGTCTTTCGGGGCGTAATGGATAAGGAAGTCGTTGACTACCAGGTATTCAAACGCACCACCCAGGAAGCTGTGCACACGCCAGCGGCCGCGGTTGACAATGTCGTAATAGACGTTGAGCGGAATGCCCAGCCAGTGCTGCTGATTGTCGATATCCGTCTGAGAAATGGCGATACCCTCCTTGGAAACGAAGTCTCCCATGAAGGTGCGGCCGAGGTTCGTATAGCGGATGCCGGTACCCAGCGCCCAGCGGGAATCAAAACTGTAGCGCAAGCCAAGCCCGATGGAGAACGGCAGGCGGAAACTGGTCTCGGGGGTCTCGTTGTAAATCCCCTCTTCGGCCCCGGCGGGCGGAGCCATATATGCCCGGTTGCCATAGCTGGCGCCGTTCACCTGGCCGCGTTCGTTCCCCTGGAAATTGGCCGATGCCAGCAGGGAAAGACCCTCGCCACCCTGCTCCTGCCGGGCCGAGAAAGCCAGCTGGTTCAAGAGGTAAGTATCGTCAACGCGGGAAGGGAGCCGCTTGTCCGCCCCGACGTTGCTGCGCATGCGGGCCAGGGGCTGCTGCGCCCTGCCCTCCACACGGGCCTCCAGACGGGCCGATGCGATAGCCTCGCTCCGGCGAAGCCGGGGCTGCGGCTGTACGGGGATCCAATCCTCCGCATTCACCGGCTGAACCCGGTTCTGGAGGAAGGACGCATCTGCGGCGACAGCCGTAACGGACGGGCCGGCTGCAGGGCTCGACGGCGTGTAGCGGAAAACGATGAAGGCGGCGACGGCGGCGGCCACCGATGCCAGCGCCCACCAGCCCCAGACCGGGGCGGCGGCTTTGGGCGCGCCGATTTTCGCGGCGATCCCGGCCCAAAGGGCGGGAGACACTTCTACTTCTGCATCATGCAGAACGGACTTTAAATATTGATCGAAATTCTGTTCTTTCATGAGTTCTCACTTATCATTTCTTGCAACCTGAGGCGCGCCCGCTGCAATTTGGAACGGGACGTGGCCTCCGTGCATCCCAGTTGTTCGGCTATTTCCTTGTGGGAGTAACCTTCTACAACATACATATTGAATACGGTTCTGGCGTCGGCCGGAAGAGATTCTATGAGGCGGATCAGTTCTTTGTATCCGATTTTCTGGACGGGGGTGGCTTCTTCGGTGAACAGGCCGTGCGCCTGTTCGATCTCGTCGCTCATCGCCAACGCGTCCGTCTTTCTGAGATGCATCAGTGCAGTATTGACAAAGATCTTTCGCGCCCAACCTTCAAAGGAACCGGTCCCCTGATAACTGTCAAGCTTGTTGAACAGCGTGATAAAACCCTCTTGGAGAACGTCTTCCGCATCTTCCCGGTTATCCATGTACCGCAGGCAGACCGCCATCATTCTGGGCGCCAGGGCCTTGTAGATTTCTTCCGGCGACGACGAGGCTCCAAGGGATTTTTCATCCCCTGTCCGACTAGTAAGATGCAGTTTGGGCCAAAAACGTTTCAAAAGGTCCGGAATTTGTGTTGACTGAACTTACAAATTTCGAAAAATTCCCGTATTTTTGCAACTGTGAAAAAACTCCTCCTGACCCTGTTCCTGGCTTTCTGCGCACTGTTTTCCTCCGCCGCCCAGTCGGTGGACGCCCAGCTTGTGGAAGCCGTCCAGCTATACAGCGATGGAAAGATCGGCCAGGCCCGCAAAATCCTGAAGGCTCTCTCGGCCGCCGCACCGGACAACGACGCCGTCTGGTACTATCTCGCCCTCACGGAGACCCTGTCCGAGGACCTGGACAGTGCACAACAGCACCTCGAAAATGCCATCCGGCTGGACAGCACCAACTACTGGTACCGCCGCATGCTGGCCCGCATGTGCCTGATGCACGAAAAACCCGCCGAGGGCGTGGCCCTCTACGAGAAACTGGTCCGCGATTTCCCGGACAAGACAGAGTCCGTCTATGAACTCCTGGACATCTACCTCAAACAGAAAGAGTTCGAGAAAGCCCTTTCAGCCCTCGAAGACATCGAGAAGCAGCGCGGCACTTCAGAGGAGGTTGTCCGCACCCAGTTTGAGGTCCTCTCGGCCATGGGACGGCAGGATGAAGGCATCGAGAAACTGGAAAAGTTCAACAGGGAGTTCCTGTCGGCCCCTATCCTCACTGCAACCGGAGACTACTACCTGGGCGAGTATTCAGACTCGCTGGCCATGGCCCGCTATGAGGAGGCGCTCTCCCTGGACAGCGGCTTCATCCCCGCCCTGCTGGGAATGAGTGAAGTTTACCGGCACCAGCGCCGCTACGGTGATTACTTCCGCACGCTGGAGCCCTTCATGAGTTCACAGGAGGTTCCCGCCCAAAGCAAGAGCCTGTATATCGGCAATATGGCGCGCAGCATCGACCCCAAGATTCTGCAGCTGCACCGCGCGGGATTTGACTCGCTGGTGACCCTGGCGGGCGCCGCGCATCCCCAGGACAGCACCGTCCTTTCGGCAGCCGGCGGCTATTTCTACTCCACCGGCCGGCCCGAAGAGGCGGGCAAGTGGTTCGAGGCATCGGCCGACGCCTTCCCCGGCAGTATCGGCCAGGTGGCCACTTATGTACAGTACCTCTCTATCCAGAAAAAATGGGAACAGCTGAGGGACCGTTCGCTTGCCGCCTTCCATCGTTTCCGTGAACTGGGATTCCTGGATTATGCCAACATGGCCAATTATGAGCTCCGGGACTACGACGCCGTCATCGGAAACTGCCAGTATCTGCTGAAAAACTACCCCCAGGACAAGAAAATCTGCCTGGGCGCCTGGTCCATGATGGGGGACGCCATGCATGCCAAGGGAGATTCAAAAGGAGCCTTCAGGGCCTACGACAAGGCGCTCCGCATCGACCCCGGCTACGCACCGGTATTGAACAATTATGCCTACTACCTCTGTGAAGAGGGCCGGAAACTCAAAAAAGCCTACGCCATGTCCCGCAAGACGGTGGAGGCCGAGCCCGACAACGCCACTTACCTGGATACCTTCGCCTGGATCCTGCACCTGATGGGAAAGGATTTGGAAGCGAAGCCTTTCTTCAAGCACGCCATGCTGTACGGCGGTAAGGAAAGTGCCGTCATCCTGGAGCATTACGCCACCGTACTGGACGCCCTGGGCGAGACGGAAACCGCCAAGATCTACCGCAACATGGCTAAACGCATAGCCCAATGAGAAAGTTCCTGTGCATACTGGCCGTCCTTATTGGCTGCATCCTGCCGGCGGCCGGCCAGAAAACCAGCATGAAGAAGCTGGAAAGCCAGCGTGCCCAGCTGGAAAAGGATATCGCCCTGCTGAACCGCCGCCTGGAGCAGAACTCCCGGAACAAGGACGCCGCCCTTTCCAACCTTACCCTGCTCAAGAGCAAGATCAAGGCGCGAGAGAAGCTCATCGCCGGCTGCGACCAGACGCTCTCCGTCCTGGACGACTCCATCCATGTTGTGCAGCGGCAGATGAACCGCCTGCAGGCCCGTCACGACACCCTGTCCCTCTATTACGGCCGCCTCATCCGCGGCGCATACAAGAACCGGGACAGCCGGCTGTGGTATATGTACATCCTCTCCAGCGAATCCATCGGCCAGGGACTCAAGCGTGCAGGGTATCTCAGGGGGATGAGCGCACAGCTGAGCAACCAGGCGCTCCGCATCCGTGAGACGGCAAACCAGCTTGCGCTGCAAAAAGAAAGGCTGAACGGGCTTCGCAAGGAGTCGGCCGACATGCGGCGCAAAGTGGTGGGCGAACGCACCCGCCTGAAAGGGGAGGAGGCCGATGCAAACAAACTAGTTTCCCAGCTGGGAAAAGACCGGAAAAGGTTCCAGAAAGAGCTGCAGGAAAAGAACCGCCAGAAGGAAGCGCTCAACCGGAAAATTGCAGACCTCATCCGGAAGGAAAGCCAAAAAACGGCCT
Source organism: Bacteroidales bacterium (assembly GCA_016288055.1). Taxonomy (GTDB): domain Bacteria; phylum Bacteroidota; class Bacteroidia; order Bacteroidales; family UBA932; genus Cryptobacteroides. The sequence goes on along the minus strand of JAEEXZ010000010.1, from coordinate 31,557 downwards.
CCGGAGGCAATAAATCGGCTGGAAAGAAGAGCGGCGGAAAGACCACATCAACCGAAATCGACACCAAACTCTCCAACGAGTTCGCGGCCAACAAGGGGCGTCTCCCCTGGCCGGTGGAAGGAGCCATCGTCGAGCGCTTCGGCAAGCATCATCACCCCGTCTATACCAACGTCGAACTACCCCAGAACAACGGTGTTACACTGGCCGTCCGCCCCAATGCACAGGCCAAAGCCGTGTTCGACGGAAAAGTCACCCAGATTGTCGTGCTGCCCGGCTACAACCAGTGCGTCCTGGTTAACCACGGCGCCTATTTCACCCTCTACAGCAAGCTCAAGAGCGTGTCGGTAAAAGTGGGCCAGCGTGTCGCTACCGGCCAGGTGGTGGGCACGGTGGACAGCATAGGCGGAGAGGACCTTTTCCACTTCGAACTGTGGAAGGGTTCCACGCCCCAGAATCCCGAAGGCTGGCTCAGAAACTAGCGTTTTCCCTATCTGCCATTTTGTCAGTTTTTGACTGAAGGAACGGAGATTGATGGTATCCTTGTGCCCCATTATGGGGTAAAAAGGAGAAAAACACTATGGCAGAAAACAGCAACAACACATTTCTGGACAGGTTCGCAATCAACCTGAACCAGCGCGCCGCGCAGGGCAAAATGGACCCTGTGATTGGCCGCGATGACGAAATCCGCCGTGTGCTGCAGATCCTGAGCCGCCGCACCAAGAACAACCCCATCCTGGTGGGCGAGCCGGGTGTCGGCAAGACGGCTATCTCCGAAGGCATTGCCCAGAACATCGTGAACGGGCAGGTTCCGGAGAACCTTAAATCCAAGAAAGTCTATTCCCTGGATATGGGCGCCCTTATCGCGGGCGCGAAGTATCAGGGTGAATTCGAAGAGCGACTCAAAGGCGTCGTGAAGGAAGTGGTGGACAGTGCCGGCGAGATCATCCTCTTCATCGATGAAATCCATACGCTGGTGGGTGCAGGCCGCTCCTCCGGCGCCATGGATGCGTCCAACATCCTCAAACCGGCACTGGCCCGAGGCGAACTGCGTACCATCGGCTCCACCACCCTGGACGAATACCAGAAGTACTTCGAGGCCGACAAAGCCCTGGAGCGCCGTTTCCAGATGGTGATGGTGGACGAACCTTCGCCCGCGGAGTCCATCGCCATATTGAGAGGTCTGAAAGAGCGCTACGAGAACCACCATAAGGTGCGCATCGAGGACGACGCCCTCATCGCCGCCGTGAACCTCAGTCACCGCTACATCACCAGCCGGTTCCTGCCGGACAAGGCCATCGACCTGGTGGACGAGGCCGCCTCCAAGCTGCGCCTGGAGATGAACTCCGTGCCCGAACCCATCGACACCCTTGACAGCGCAATCCGCCAGAAGGAAATCGAACGGGAGGCTATCAAGCGCGAAGGGACATCGGCCAAAATGGAGAAACTCCAGGCCGAGCTCAAGGAGCTGCAGGCCAAGCGGGACGTGCTCATGAAGCGCTGGAGGGAAGAAAAGGACATCCTCAGCGGCCTGCAGACCGCCCGTCAGGAGCTGGAAGACCTGAGCATCCAGGCAAAGAGCGCCGAGCGCACCGGAGACTACGCCAAGGTGGCCGAGATCCGCTACGGCAAGATGGCCGCCACGCAGAAACGCATCGACGAGCTCAGCGCGAAGGCCGCCGCCATCAAGGATCCCATCATCACGGAAGCCGTCACCCCCGAGGATATCGCCGAGGTGGTGGCCAAGTGGACGGGCATCCCCGTCAAGCGTATGCTTGAAAGCGAGAAGGACAAACTGCTCCGCATGGAAAGCGAACTACACAAACGCGTCGTGGGCCAGGACGAGGCCATCCGTGCCGTGGCCGATGCCGTCCGCCGCAGCCGCGCCGGGCTCTCGAACGAGAAACGCCCTATCGGCTCATTCCTCTTCCTGGGCACTACCGGCGTGGGCAAGACTGAACTGGCGAAGGCCCTGGCCGAGTTCCTGTTCAACGACGAGAATATGATGACCCGTATCGATATGAGCGAATACCAGGAGCGGCACACCGTGAGCCGTCTGGTAGGTGCGCCTCCGGGATACGTAGGTTATGATGAAGGTGGCCAGCTCACCGAAGCCGTACGCCGGAAACCCTACTCCGTGGTCCTGCTGGACGAGATTGAGAAAGCGCACCCGGATGTATTCAATGTACTGCTGCAGGTGCTGGACGACGGACGTCTGACGGACAACAAGGGCCGTACGGTGGACTTCAAGAACACCATCCTCATCATGACATCCAACGCCGGGGCCGATATTATCCAGAGCTACATGGAGCGCCTGCCGGAGGTAAGCGGAGTGGACATGCAGGCTCTCACCGACCGCCGCGTGCTCCTGAGCGAGTGCCGGGGCCAGGTACTGAACGTGCTCAAACAGACCGTCCGGCCGGAGTTCCTCAACCGTATCGACGAAATCATCATGTTTGATCCGCTGAGCCGGTCCGACATCCGCGACATCCTGCACATCCAGGAGGCCGAACTGCGCAAGCAGCTTTCCCAGAGCGACATCGAGGTGGATTTCAGCCCCGCCTTCGAGGACTACATGGTGGAGCACGGCTACGACCCTTCCTACGGCGCCCGTCCCATCAAGCGGCTCATGCAGCGCGAACTGGTGAACCTGCTGGCCAAATCCATCCTGGAAGGCACCATCCACAAAAACGCCACCGTCCACGTTGACGTGAGCGGCGGCGAGGTAGTGGTGCGGAACAAGTAGAACTACTGCTCCGGAACGCGGATAAGTTCTCCGTGTTCCTGGGCAACGGTTTCTTTCCAGATCTCGGTGTAGCCGGGCTGCTCAATTTTGGCCGGTTGTCCTTCGGTGTATTCGGAATGCTTGAAGGAGCCGTCCTCGTTCTGCGGCTTCACGTTACCGTCCATGAATTTCACCAGCAGTTCCACCTCCAGGTTCTGCCAGGCCGCGAACTGGTCCTGTGCCGTCTTTACGGTGTAGTCCGTCACATATTTGACGACCTTGGCGAAGGGCGTGCGGGAAATCATCACGTCTCCCTTGGAGGCGAGTTTCTGCTGCATCTTGATGGCAACCTGGTTGTAGAGAATGACGGCCATGCTGTCAACGGAATGGGTCTTGCGCTCCGTCTGGTCCCACTCAAAAGCGTCGATCTTCGCGCGCACGTGCGGGGCCATGACATTGTACATCTTATAGCAGGCGTTGGAGATGCGGTTGTTCAGCCAGAAAGAGCAGGTGGGCGAGTAGTGCAGCAGGTCTCCGTTTCCTTCGCGGAAGCACTCCGGCACCTTGGTGGTGCTGGTGTAAATGGGGGTGAGGTAGGAGGTGGCGGCATCATCGGTGCCGAACCACAGGATACCGCCCACCACGTCGGGGACGTAGTTGCGGGCCTGTCCCACCATCCAGAAACCGGTCTGCTGGGTGGCGATGGCGCGCTCGTTCACATAGGTCTTGCCGTCGAAGGAGAACTCCATGGGACGCCAGCGGTACGGAAGAGCATTACCGCCTGCGCCGATGTCCTGCGTCATATCCATAGGCGTGCCCTCATAGTGGTCGCGCATGACGTCGGCGATTTCCTTCACGCCGGCTTTCTTGCGGGGATACACGAACAGGGGCAGGTCTCCATTAAGGTCGTTGCCCAGAACATAGTCCAGATAGTTGTAGGCGTCGCGGGTAACGGCCTTGCCATTCTCATCGTAGAAGGAGAACCAACCGTCAGTGAGGATGTTGTAGGCGGCCCAGACACGGGCGTCGCAGCCGCGGACCGTACCGAAATCGATGGGAGCGTAAGCCTTCTTGAAGCTGAATTCGCTGTCCAAGCCCTCGAAATATCCTTTGCGGCGGGCGAAGGAAATCACGTCGGGAGCGTAGAGGCAGTTGTCAGGGTCGTCCAGGGGGAACTTGCCGATACGGGCCTGGTTGGCATGTGCGCAGATAGCGCCGTCGGGGATGCGCATGGCCACCCAGACAATACCCTTCTGCGTATTGACGCCGTTCTTGATGTTCATGCCCTTGCCGATGATTTCCATGATCCAGGCCTCGTTCTTGTCTGCGATGGAGAAGGTCTCGCCCTCGGAGGCATAGCCGTAGGTATTGGCCAGATCCACGATGATGTCGATGGCTTCGCGGGCCGATTTGGCGCGCTGCAGGGCAATGTAGATGAGGGAACCGTAGTCAATACCGCCCTTCTTGTCCTCCAGCTCGGGACGGCCGCCCCAGGTGGTCTCGGTGATGATGACCTGGAACTCATTCATGTTGCCCACGGTCTGGTAGGTATGGGGGACCTGCTCGATTTCGCCCAGATAGCGGTGCGTGTCCCAGTCATAGACGGGGAGCATGCTGCCGGCCTTCCAGTCCCGTGCGGGCTTGTAGTAGAGCTCGCCGAAGAGGTAGTGGGAATCTGCCGCATAGGATACCAGCACAGACCCGTCGCGCGTTGCGCCGCGGGTTACAATCACATTCGTGCACGCCTCGCCTTCGGCCGACATTGCCAGGGCCGCCAGGGCCACTGCCATCATTTTCAGTATGGTTTTTCTCATCGTATTTGGGCTTTTTCGATTAATTGCGTAATTTTGTCGTCTGACAACAATCTGCAAAGATATGAAAATTTGTCGTTTATTAAACGTCGTCCTGTTCTTTGGCCTTTCGGTTTTTGTCGCATCGGGCCAGAACCAGGGCCCGCAGACACCGGAACAGAAGGAGAAGCAGCTCCTGGAGTATGTGGACAAGGAGGTACAGCGCCTCTCGGGCCTGCTGAACCTGGAGTACTGGCAGGAGTTTTACGTAGACTCCACCCTCACCCATGACTTCAAGGCCATGACGGAGGAGCTGGAGCATCTGTCGGCTGCAAAGGTGGAGAACAGCGACCTCTATATCGCCGTCCAGGACAAGTGGATGGAGCAGGTTGATGCCAGCTACAAGCGTTTCTTCACCGACGAACAGTGGAAAAAGTACTGGAAGAGCGGGGCCAAGAAAGCGCAGCAGGCACGAGACAAGAGAAAGAACAAAAAGTAATATAATGAAAGAAGCGATTGAAAAGATTGTAAGCGAGCTGAATGAGCTGAAAGCCTCCACCCAGAAAGAGGTGGAAGAAGCCCGCATCCGTTTTCTGGGAAAAAAAGGTGAAGTAACGGCCCTCATGGAGGAGTTCCGCACTGTCGCTCCCGAACTCAAGCGCGAGTACGGCCAGAAGCTGAACGAGCTCAAGAAAGCCGCTACCGCAAAAATCGAAGAACTGAAAGAAGCCGCCGAGCAGGCCGCCGTGGCCGCCGCTCCCAAGGAGGACCTTTCCATGCCGGGAGACGCCTTCCCGCTGGGCAGCCGCCATCCCGTTTCCATCGTACGCCAGCAGATTGTAGATATCTTCCGCAAGTTCGGTTACGATGTGGCCGAAGGCCCTGAAATCGAGGACGACTACCACGTGTTCGAGGCCCTCAACTTCCCCCCGAACCACCCAGCCCGCGAAATGCAGGATACCTTCTTCGTGAGCACCGGCCATGTGAACCCGCTGCTGCTGCGCACCCATACCTCTTCCGTGCAGGTACGCACCATGGAGAAGCAGAGCCTCCCTATCCGCGTTGTCTGCCCCGGCCGCGTGTTCCGCAATGAGGCCATATCGGCCCGTGCCCACTGCATCTTCCATCAGGTGGAAGGCCTGTACATTGACAAGGACGTCACTTTCGCAGACCTTAAGCAAGCCATCCTGCTGTTCGCCCGCGAGATGTTCGGCCCCGAGACCGAGATCCGCATGCGTCCCTCCTACTTCCCCTTCACCGAGCCTTCCGCCGAAGTGGACGTAAGCTGCAATATCTGTAAAGGCAAAGGTTGCAACATCTGCAAAGGCACCGGCTGGCTGGAAATCATGGGCTGCGGTATGGTAGATCCGAACGTGCTCAAAGCCTCCGGCATCGACCCCGAACAGTACTCCGGCTTTGCCTTCGGTATGGGCGTCGAACGTATCGCCATGCTCAAGTGGCAGGTGAACGACCTTCGCCACTACTTCGAGAACGACATGCGCTTCCTGCAGGAGTTCGCCACCGCCACCGAGGTCTAAAAAAGGCTCACCGGGAAAAATCCGTGGAAGACTATGTGTTGAATAAGTCTTTTCGAGTGAGAAAGTTATAACTTTGCACTCATGAAAATTTATGTCCAGCTTCCTGTTACCGAATGGGATGCTGGATTTTTTTGACAATGTCAAAGTAGAGGGCGGTGATGCCATGGAAATATCTTGTTGATTGTTAATTTGTCAACGCGCTGGCTATTGTAGATTTGTTACCAAGGCACCGCAGCCCCTCAATACGAAAATGGCTGCCGTTGCCTCCTGGCTAGGGGACCCAGCTCGTGGCCGGTCAAAATAATAGCATTTTCTTGTCCCGGTAGATGCTGGAGCACGTGCTCGGGCAAAAATACGGCGAAATCTTTCCCCGCCACGTGCTGGGTGATTCTGGCCAGGACCAAATTTGGCGATTTTGGTCCTAGCTACAATCGAAACAACCATCCTGCACCACATTCAACATACCACACCCAAACTGTATGTACAGGTAAAGTACACTGTAGGGCCGATTTTCTGTACATACAGTTCGAGAAAGTGGCCTGGAAGGGCGAAACGGCATCTGTATGTACAGTTGGAATGCAGTGTGAGGCCGTTTTTCTGTACATACAGCAGGGAGGTAGGACAGGAGATGCCCGGTCGAGGCCGGCCATGACAAAGCAACATCTGGCCTGGACCGAAAAGCCGGGAAAGCGGTCTTGTCGAGCCGGGGTTAAAGCACGGTAATGGGGGTCCGGTGGCCGAAAGTGTGCTTTAACTATGGTCGAGAGGAGGGGTTAAAGCACGCTAATACGATTTAGAATGGCAAAAGTGTGCTTTAACCGGGCTGCGCGTGGGGATTGCGATGGCCGAAGGAATTTGGTTTTTCGGGTTCCGTCCCGAAAAATAAATTTCTTCGGCCGTTGGCCCAATGGGCATAGATTCTTCGCTACGCTCAGAATGACAGAAGGGGCGCTCAGAATGACAGAAGGGGCGCTCAGAATGACAGGAGATGCCCGATCAGGCCGGGCATGACGGAGTGATCAGGGTCGGGCGATTTTTGCGTATTTATGGACTAAGATTGTAGGCAAAGGGGTGAGTGAAAAACTCTACAAGAACCCTACAAGCGGTTCCAAAAGTTGGAATTGACATAAACATCGGTTAACTTTGGCTCAACAAAGCTGACCACGGGTATGAAATTGTTTCAACTTTTCTCTACAAACCGCTCGAAACTCTTTGTAGAATCCGTCGATAAACTCCTCAATACGGTAGATACCGCATTGATACTCTTCAAGGAAGGCGTACGCAGTTATCTCTACAACGACGCCGAGAGTTTTTCCCAAACCCTCTCAACCATGGCAACCGCCGAGACGGAAGCCGGCGTCCTCCGGAGAGATATCGAAAACATGCTTTATTCCCGCGGATCCCTGATCCGCTTCCGGGGAGACATCATGCGCCTGCTGGAAAGATATGACCATATCATTTCCATCCTGAGCAACGACCTTATCCAGTTCGAGATAGAGGCCCCCGCCGTTCCCACGGAACTGAAGAAGGAGTTTGTCAAGCTGGCAGAGCTGGCCACTATGGCGGCCGAGACCACCATCCCCGGCACCAAAGCCTATTTCACCCACCCGGACCAGGTGAGCGAAACCATCCATAGGGTTTACCTCTATGACAAGCAGGCCGTCAAACTGGCCCAATCCATCAAGCGCACGGTTTTCCATGACATGAACCAGCTCAAGTTGAGCGAGAAGTTCCACCTGCGCTATTTCGCACTTCATATCGAAGACCTTTCCACGGCCGCCGTAAAGGTGGCGGAACAGCTTTCGGTCATGTCCATCAAACGAAGTCTGTAACGGTATGGTCCTCACCTACTTCACGCTGGCCTGCGCCTTGATCGCGACACTGCTCCCGCTCGTACGGCTGGAATATCCGGCCCTCGCGGGGATTGTCCGCGCATCCGGGGCCAATGAGCGTTGGTCGGTGAAGATCGTAGTCCCTTTGCTGGTCCTTACTGCCCTTACCGTCCTGTCACTGGGATGGCAGCAGCCGGCAGAACAACTGCTGGACTGGGGAGCCGCCCTGGATCTGCACGCGGTGGTGATTATTTCTCTTGGAGCGGCGGCCGCCGTCATCGTAGCGGCTGCCATCCACCGCAACACGTCCGTTTCTTATGCGGTCGTCGGCTCCCTGTTCGGCTATGAGTTCATGACCCAGGGAGGCGTGGAGAATGCCCTGGTGGGCGGCATCGCCCTCAGCTGGGTGGCGGCGCCCCTTCTGTGCTGCCTGGTATCGGCCCTCCTTGCGCGCATGCTCATGCGCTACGCTACGCACCCCGGGCGCAACCTTATCATCATCGACCAGCGACTGCTGGCCGGCTGTACGGTGGCAACGCTTCTGGTGGCCGCCGCGGCCGCCTGGAATATCGGCCAGATCGTCGCATTCTTCCCCCGCGTACTGATGGGCGAGGGGACAGCCACGCTTGCCGTCACCCTGGTCGCCATAGGGCTTATGCTCACGCTCCGCGGGCGCACCTCCACAGAATCCGACACGGACCTTGGTTCAGTGAGCGCCCTGGCGGTGATGCTGGCCATGACCCTGTGCTTCGGGCTCTTCTCCTGGGAGGGGATCCGCCAGATCGGCCTGGTCCCCACGCCGCTGTCGGTGAACATCCTGCTCGTCGGCGGCCTGGTCGGCGCCAGCCTGGCGGAACGCAACGCTCTGATCGGCGGGGAAGACATCCTCAAGAGCCTTGCCGCTACTTTCGTGGCCCCGGTCCTGGGTTTCCTTCTCACCTATTGTCTGAGCATGGTATTTTCCACGCTGGTGCTGCTGGGGCTCGTCGCCATGGTGGCGGCCACCTACCTCTACATCCACGCCCAGCGTAACGAGGCCCGCCGCCGCGAAATGCTCCGCACCAGGGAAGAGCAGGTCTATTCCACACAGAAGTCGCTATCGGCCCTGGAAGTGCGCGTGGAAACCCACGAAAAGGAACTCCTGAACAAACTGGATATCAAACGGAAAGAGCTGGTGGACTTCGCCGTGGGCGTGAGCGAGCAGAAGGCCTTCATGGAAGAAGTGTATGAAGAACTGGCCGATGTCCGGAAGATGCCGGAGGGCGCAACCCGGGACAAGGCGCTGGACGCGCTGCTCTCCCTCATCCGCGAGAGGATGTACTTCACGCGCGAAATGAACGACTTCTACGCCCGCACGGAGGTGCTGCACCGGGACTTCAACATGCGCCTGAAGGAAGCCTTCCCCGAACTGACGGAAAGCGAAAGGAAATTGGCCAACCTGCTGCGCCAGGGCTTTTCCTCCAAATACATCGCATCCCTGATGAATATTACCCCTAAGAGTGTCGAAATCAGCCGGTACCGCTTGCGCAGCAAGCTGGGCCTGAAGCGTTCCGACAACCTGGTTCAATATATAAAATCATTGTAAAACCCTAATCAATAATCACTATGCGTAAACTAATTACAGTTTCTGCTCTTGTGCTGCTCACCCTTTCCGCAGCCTTTGCACAGAAAGCCCCCACCAAGTACAATCAGTACGGTGTGGCCGTTCAATCCGACGTGCTGGACGTTGAAGCCCAGGACGGTATCCTGGTGATGGCTTCCCCCACCTCCAAGTACAAACTCTGGTTCGACATCCGCGTACAGGCCGACGTCGCCTCTTTCTTCGGAGCCCCTTCCTATGCCGACAAGATTGGTAACGGCGTTTCCATCCGCCGCGCCCGTTTTGCCGTGAAAGGCCAGATGGACGAAAACTGGTACGGAGAGTTCGATATGGACCTGGCCAACGGTCTGGTAGAACTCAAGGACGCCATCGTCCGCTACACCGGTCTCCCCAACTGGGAAATCCAGATCGGTAACTTCAAGGAGAACTTCTCCATCCAGCGCAATACCACCTCCCGCTACCTCCAGTTCATGGAGCGCCCGATGGTCTGCTCCGCCCTCACTCCTTCCCGTCACTTCGGCCTCAACGCCAAATACGCCAAGGACTGGATCTGGGCCAGCGCCGGTATCTTCGGCCCCGAAATCGCCGGTGCCGAGGAATGGCAGTACATTGCCGACAACAACAAGGACTTCGGCTACAACGCCGGCATGTCCCTTACCGGAAAAGTAGTTTTCCGTCCCCTCTACAAGATGGATAACGCCAGCCTGCACATCGGCGCCGCCGCATCCTACCGTACTCCCAAGGCCAGCGCCGAGAAGTTCGGTTTCTACCGCGCCAGTTCCCGTAACTCCACCAGCATCAACCGCAAGAAGTATCTGGATACCAGCGATCTCGCCGGCTACGACCACAACGTAGTATGGACCGTAGAACTGGCCGGTCACTACAAGGGCCTGCGCTATGAGGCCGCCTATGTCCAGGACAACGTGTCCTTCAAGGCCGATGCCGAGGATCCCACCGCCAAGATGTTCAACGGCTGGTATGCCCAGGCCGGTTACCTCCTGTTCGGCGGCACCCAGCGCTACGACGCCAACGGTGGCAAGTACACCAAGATCAAACCCGGCAAAAAGTGGGGAGACGTCGAGCTCTGCGCCCGTTATGAATACTGCAACCTGAACAGCGGCAACGTGTTCGGCGGCACCGCCGAGGCCTACACCCTGGGTCTCAACTATTGGGTCACCAACAACGTGAAGATGCAGCTGAACTACCAGTTCAACAACAACGACCGTTACGCCAACGGCAAAAACAAGCTCTTCGTGGGCCTGGACGAGACCGGCGCTCCCACCAAGGACTTCGCCAAGGTGGTTACCGCCAAGGGCAAAGCCGGCGTTGACTATCACATGATCGCCGTCCGTTTTGAAATTGACTTCTAATACTTGAAAGCCTTATGAAAAAGCTCATTATAGCATCTGTCGCCATCCTGATGGCCCTTACCGCCTGCGTTAAGGACGGCGTATATCCCTATGCTTCCTTCTCCGGCCTGGAGAACACCATCGCTTACAATGAAAATGACGCCGTAACCGTCAGCGTCAAGGCATCGGCCCTGATGACCATCAACGAAATCAATCTCGTGTACACCGTGAACCAGGGAGAGCCTCAGGTTGTAGCCATGACCCTGGACGGCAAGAAGTACAAGGGCACCATCCCCGCACAGGCCATGGACGCCGTTGTCGAATACTATGTGGAAGCCAAGACGGACGGCGCTGTTTCCAAGTCGGCTGTCGCCACCTATACCGTAGGCGTGATTCCCATCGACTTCACCCCGCTGAAGCTTAACGAAATCAACGGTAACGACAAGTTCATCGAGATTGTCAATACCGGTTCCAAGGACATCGAAATGAAGGGCGTTTACATCCAGAAGGATGGAAATACCAAGTGGACCGCCGCTGAAGGGACCACCCTCAAGGCCGGCAAGTTCCTGCTGCTCTACAGCTCCGATGTAACCGCTACGGGCGGCGCCCACGAGGGTTATGCCGCAGAGCTCACCTTCAGCGGCGGCCTCTCTGCCAAGAAGGCCGTCCACGTGGAGCTCTTTGACCCCAAGGGCAACAGCCTGTCCGACTTCAACCTCACCAACCTGCTCAAGTCCCAGGCCCCTGCTTCCTACGGTGTCAACGCCGACGGCAATTGGTACTACCAGGATGCCACCCCGGGCGCCAAGAACACCGACGGAACCGACGTGGTATTTGAATAAATCCCTTACTTAAAACATTAATACAATTTATGGCAGAACTTAAAATTGGCGAGATTTCCAAACCTCGCTTTGAATTCCGCAGCTTTGGACAGTGCTTCTGCGAAGCCCACAAGAGAATGGCGCGCCTCTCCGTTCCCGTCCCCGAGAAGGTCTGGGAGCGCTCCAGCGATGAAATTTACATCATCAGCGCCAAGAACGACATCAACAACACCAAAATCCGCGACGGAAAGATGGACATCAAGACCTATGTCCAGACCGTTGACGGTTTCGAGCAGTGGAACCCGTTGATGAAGGGTGAATTCCCCATCTCCAAGGAAGTCCTGGAGAAGGAAGTCTTCCCCGCCTTCATGGTTGAGATGCCCAAGCTCACGAAGGACACCTATACCTTCGAGGAATTCATCGCCATGGTCAAGGCTTGCCCCGACCTGGCCGCCGTCCGCGTGCACAAGCAGCGCTTCGGCTATATGGTGAACAATACCATCTGCGAGGTGGGCAACGTGCTCATCAACGGCGCCAAGGTGGTCACCATCAACTCCGAATCCACCGAGATCGAGGATATCAAGAAGACCGTCGCCGACTGCCACCTGGAGGGCGTTGAGAACATCAACTACCTGCAGGCTATCAAGCGCGTGATCGGTATGAGTGACAAACCCTTAGCAAACGAATAAGCCATGGCACAGGAAATCGAAAAGAAATTCTTGGTCAAGGGCGACTTCAAGGCCGATGCCTTCAAAGCCACCCGCATCACCCAGGGCTACCTTTCCTCCGTTCCGGAGCGTACCGTGCGCGTACGCGTAAAGGGCGAGAAGGGCTTCATCACCATCAAGGGCATCGGCAACGCCTCCGGTGCCGCCCGCTTCGAGTGGGAGAAGGAAATCCCCGTGGAAGAGGTCAAGTCCCTCCTGGAACTGGCCGAGCCCGGCGTGATTGACAAGACCCGCTACCTGGTGAAGAACACCGACGGTGTCCATACTTGGGAAGTTGACGAGTTCTACGGCGACAACGAAGGCCTCACCGTGGCCGAAGTGGAACTGCAGGACGAGAACGAGCCCTTCGACAAACCCGCCTGGCTGGGCGAGGAAGTCACCGGCGACCCCAAGTACTTCAACTCCATGCTTATGAAGAACCCTTATAAGAACTGGAAGTAATCCTATGGCAACAGACACGACAAAGGCGGTATTCGACCCGCTGGACATGAACAACTACAAAATCGAGAAACTGCCCAAGATGCAGAAATCGAAGTTTGAAGTGTGGATGGCCCGTCTGGGCGGTCCGCTGGCCATTATCGCCTTTGTCTGGATCTGTTGGTTCTGTCACATCGGCTTTATCGACAATCTGGACCAGGGCGCGCTTGCGGCATCGGCCCAGAAACGCCTCGCAGCGCTGGGGCTGGACGGGTTCATCCGCGCCAACTACGCCATGCTGGGCATTTTTGTCGCCAGCCTCATTCTCTGGATGACGGAAGCCATCCCCAACTATCTGACCTCCCTCATCCTCATCCTGGGCGTGGTGCTGTTCAATGTGACCACGCAGAAGGAAGCGCTGGCCCAGCTGGGCCATCCCGTGATGTGGCTGAACATCCTCAGCTTCGTGCTGGCCTCCATGCTGGTGAAGACACGCTTTGCCAAACGTCTGGCGCTGGCCTTCGTCATCAAGTTCGGCCGCAGCGCCAAAGGCGTGCTGTGGAGTTTCCTTCTGATCAACCTTGTACTGAGCGCCTTCATATCGGCCACGACGGTGAAGGCGACCATCATGCTGCCCATCTTCATGGTCATCTGTGCCATCTACGGAGCCAGCGACGGACAGCGCAACAACTTTGGCCGAAACCTTGTCATCCAGAACCTGTTTCAGGTTAATATCGGCGCCAATGCCTTCTATACGGGCAGCGGTGCCCACCTGCTCGCTATCTCCCTCATCGCCGGCTTTGTAGGATCCTGCGATTTTGGTTATGCCGATTGGTTAGTGGCAGTGGGGCCCATGAGCGTTATCATACTCGTGGTGGGCCTGCTGCTTGGCATGTATGTATTCTTCCCCATGAAAAAAGAAGAGCAGGTGCCGCAGATCGAGGGAGGTATCGACAGGCTCCGCTCCGAGCTCTCCGCCATGGGGCCGATGAGCCGGCAGGAGTGGCGTGCGGTGGTGATTTTCCTCATCGTGCTGTTCCTGTGGATCACCAAAGGAACGTTCCACAATATTGACGAGACCATCGTCGCCCTCATCGGCGCCGTACTGGCCCTCATTCCGGGCGTGGGCGTCGTGAAGTGGAACGACGTGGACATTCCCTGGCACCTGATGCTTTTCAGTGCCGGTGCCTATACCCTGGGCAGCGGCCTCAACGCCACAGACCTTCCCAACACCATGGTGAACGCCGCCTTCGATTCCCTGGGTATCACGGCCGACACGCCTTTCTGGGTGCTGTACGTGATCCTGACGTTCCTGATGATGTATTCCGGCCTGGTGTTCCAGTCCAAGACCATCCGCACGATGGTGTTCGTCCCCATCGCACTGGGCGTGGAAAAGCGCTTCGGCTTCCCGCCCATGAGCCTGGCCCTTCCGGTGTCCATGCTCATCGAGCACTGTTACGTGCTCCCCTTCAACAGCAAACCCGCGGCCCTGCTGTACACGACCAACCAGTACAGCATGACGGACGCATTCAAATACGGCATTACCATGATGACCTTCTCCTGGTTCCTGATACTCCTCTTCGGAGAGACGGTACTGAAGTGGTTACATATCACGCCGGGTCTATTCTAAACGTTTTTTCTTTATATTTGCACTGATATGGAAATTGATTGGGTTTTGATTTTCCGGCTTGTCGCCGCAGGTCTGCTGGGCGGCATCATTGGACTGGAACGTGAATTCCGGGCCAAAGAGGCCGGTGTGCGTACACATTTTATCGTTGCCCTGGGCAGCGCCCTGTTCATGATTATTTCCGAATTTGCCTTTGAAGGCAAACAGCACGACGCCGCCCGCGTGGCCGCACAGGTCGTGTCCGGCATCGGCTTCATCGGCGCCGGTGTCATTATCTTCCAGCGGAATGTGGTGCGCGGCATCACCACCGCAGCCGGCCTGTGGGTGGCCGCCGCCATCGGCCTGGCCTGCGGAGACGGCATGTACGCCGTAGCCATCGCCGCCACCCTGCTCACCGTCTCCTGCCTGGAGATGATGCATTTTGTGAACCTGCATTACAACGAGAAGGTGGTGGACATCACCCTGGTCCCCGAAAAGGCCTTCGACCTTCCCACTCTCCCCACGAAGCTGAAGAGCCAGCGCGTCAAGGTCGAATCCTATACCATCACCGGCGGAAAGATCCATCTTTCCCTCCGTCTCCGCCAGAAAGACTACCTGAACACGATTAAGAACTTAATGGACACGCTGGACGGCTTCATCATCGAAGAAATGAATTAATAACCACATCCGACACTAATCACACATAAAAACTATGACCTACTTATTCTACTTAGTTCCGTCAGCAGCGGTGCTGGCGCTCCTTTTCGCCTGGATATTCTTCCGGCAGATGATGAAGGAGAGTGAAGGAACCGTAACCATGAAAGAAATCGCCCAGTACGTGCGCGAGGGAGCAATGGCCTACCTGAAGCAGCAGTACAGGGTCGTCGTCATTGTCTTTGCCGTGCTGGCCGTGCTGTTCGCCGTGCTGGCTTACGGCTTCGGCGTCCAGAACCCGTGGGTGCCCTTTGCTTTCCTCACGGGTGGCTTCTTCAGCGGCCTGGCCGGCTTCGTGGGAATGAAAACGGCCACTTACGCCAGCGCACGCACGGCCAACGCCACCATGCGCAGCCTCAACGGCGGCCTCAAGATCGCTTTCCGCAGCGGCGCGGTCATGGGACTCACCGTGGTGGGCCTGGGACTGCTCGATATCGCCATCTGGTGGCTGGTGCTGAACGCCTTCGTGCATGAGGCCTCCGAGGCCCAGACGCTGGTGGTCATCACCACCACCATGCTCACCTTCGGCATGGGTGCTTCCACGCAGGCGCTGTTCGCCCGCGTAGGCGGCGGCATCTATACCAAGGCGGCCGACGTGGGCGCCGACATCGTGGGCAAGGTGGAACAGGATATCCCGGAGGACGACCCCCGCAATCCCGCCACCATCGCCGACAATGTGGGCGACAATGTGGGCGACGTAGCCGGTATGGGCGCAGACCTGTACGAAAGCTACTGCGGAAGTATCCTGGCCACCATGGCGCTGGGGGCATCGGCTTTCTTTGCCGACGGCACGGCCGTCCAGCTGCGCGCCATCCTGGCGCCGATGACGATCGCCGCCATCGGCGTGGTGCTCTCCATCCTGGGCATCTATGTGGTGCGCACGAAGGAGGGGGCTACGCTGCAGGACCTGCTGGGGTCGCTGAGCCGCGGCACCAACCTCGCCGCCTGCCTGATCGCCGTGTTCTCCTTCGGCATCTTCTGGCTGCTGGGTTTCCCCAACTGGTGGATGCTGGCCCTCAGCGTGGTGAGCGGCCTGGTGGCCGGCGTGGTCATCGGCAAAATCACCGAGTATTATACTTCGCATTCCTATAAGCCCACGCAGAAACTGGCCGAGAGTTCACAGACCGGTCCCGCCACCGTCATCATCAACGGCGTGGGCCTGGGTATGATTTCCACGGCCGTCCCTGTGGTGACCATCGCCTGCGCCATCCTGCTCGCTTACGGCTTCGCCACGGACTTTGTCTTCAGCGTAAATACTTTGAGCCACGGACTTTATGGCATCTCCATCGCGGCGGTGGGCATGCTCTCCACCCTGGGCATCACCCTGGCGACGGATGCCTACGGCCCTATCGCCGACAATGCCGGCGGCAACGCCCAGATGAGCGAGCTGGATCCTTCCGTGCGTGAAAAAACCGATATCCTGGACTCCCTGGGCAATACTACGGCGGCTACCGGCAAGGGCTTTGCCATCGGCAGCGCCGCCCTTACGGCGCTGGCCCTGCTGGCTTCCTACATTGAAGAAATCAAGATCGGGCTCGGTCACATCGGCCAGACGGTGCTGGAGATAGGGGACCGCACGGTGGATACCGTATCGGCCACCATCATGGATATCGTGGACTATTACGACATCACCCTCATGAACCCGATGGTGCTGGTGGGCGTCTTCATCGGCGCTATGATGGCTTTCCTGTTCTGCGGCCTCACCATGAACGCGGTAGGACGCGCCGCCGAGAAGATGGTGGTGGAAGTGCGCCGGCAGTTCCGCGAGATTGCGGGGATCCTCGAAGGCAAGCAGCGTCCGGACTACACTTCCTGCGTGCGCATCTCCACCAAGGCAGCGCAGCATGAGATGATTTTCCCGTCCCTGCTGGCCATTATCGTGCCCATGCTGGTGGGCATCGTGCTGGGCCCTGCGGGCGTTATCGGCCTCCTTGCCGGCGGCCTGGGCGCAGGATTCGTACTGGCTATCTTCCTGGCCAACTCCGGCGGAGCCTGGGACAATGCCAAAAAGTATGTGGAAGAAGGCCACTACGGCGGAAAGAATTCCGCTTCCCACCACGCTACCGTCGTGGGCGACACGGTGGGCGATCCTTTCAAGGACACTTCCGGTCCTTCGCTGAACATCCTGATCAAACTCATGAGCATGGTCTCCATCGTAATGGCAGGCTTGACCGTCATGTTGCACTAACGTGCAGCCATCGCCACAGGCGTTTTAGTTATATACTTAATCATCAGTAGTTTATGAAATCTCCTCCCATCCACAACGACGGGAGGAGATTTCATATATCGTTGACACATAACATTTTATCAAAAACGGTAGATTTCGGAGTTTTTTCCTTATCTTTGCATTTCTTATGAAAGCACGGCAAGTTCTGATTTTCTTTTTGAGTGTATTCGCCCTGATGGGGATGCTGTGGCTGGCGGTGCCGGCCGACGGCGTTCCGCTGGGCCCGGTGACCCTGCGCTTCGCTTCCTATGAACGCGCGCTCAGGGACGCCAGCGAACGGAAGGTGGATGTGGATTCAGTGCTCACGGGCGTGGCGAACCGCTTCAAGATGAAGGACGACACCCTGCAGTTCTACCGTCGCTTTTTCTACGAGAACCCGGACCGCATCTACCTGCCCGGCAACGACTACCGCTACTTCGACGGGGTTTTCCGCGAGATGGAAAAGGCGCGGGGCGATGGCAAAACCGTACGCGTCGTGCACTACGGAGACTCCCAGATCGAACTGGACCGCATTTCGCAGGACCTGCGGGAAGCGCTGCAGAACAAATTCGGGGGCAGCGGGACCGGCTTCTTCCCGGCCGTCGGCAACGTCCCTTCCGCCAGCATCTACAAGAGTGCCAGCGGCGCCTTCGTCCAATATACCATGTACGGAGACTCCACCACAGTGCGGGCTGGGCATAACCGCTACGGCATGCTGGCCCAGGTGGTGCAGCTCACCGGAGGCGGTACCATCACCCTCCGGGGCACCAGGAACAAGAACGCCCGTGAAGGCGTGAAGACCTTCACCACCGTAAGCGTGCTCTATGGCCGCTCCAGCCAGGACTTCAACGTCAAAGCCGTCTCCGACACCCTCAAGCCCGACGCGGTGAAGACCGTCGGTGAAAGCGGAACCACCCTCCTCACCTGGACCTTCTCCCGTCCCGTGCAGAAAGCAACCCTCCGCATCAGCGGCAGTGCCGAAATCTACGCCGTCGGGGCCGATGGAGACGCAGGCGTCGCCGTGGACAACGTCCCGCTCCGCGGATGCTCCGGCACCATCTTCCACCGTATCTCCCAGCCTTTGATGGAGGACAGCTTCGCCCTCACGGACACGCGCCTCATCATCCTGCAGTTCGGCGGCAACTATATGCCCGTCGCCCGCAATACACAGGTCATCGAACAGTACCAGGAACAAATCGCCCGCGAAATCCAGTATTTCCACAAAGTGGCACCCCAGGCAAAGATCCTGTTCATCGGCCCGTCCGACATGGGCAAGAGCGTGAACGGCCGTATCGTCACCTGGCCCAACCTCCCCACCCTGGTGGATTCCCTCAAGTCCACGGCCCTCCGGAACGACGCCGCCTACTGGGACCTCTTCCGCATGATGGGCGGCGAGAATTCCATGGCACAGTGGGTGAAGCACAGACCCGCCTATGCCGGCCCGGACTACATTCATTTCACGGCCGACGGCGCCCGCAAAGTAGGTGAGACCCTGAGCCAGTCCTTCCTGACTTGCTACAACTTCTACCAGCTCCGGAAGACCTATCCCAAAAGAAAGGTGGAGGAGGCCATGCATCCATGAAGCGGCTCCTGACAAGCCTCCTGACGCTGCTGGCGCTTCTTCCCTCCGCCGGTGCGCGCGTTCCCCACTACCCCTTCGTGCGGGCCGATTTGAACGTCGTCGAAAAACCCGCCGGAGCGTCTCCCTCCTATGACCTCTTCCTCCGCAAACTGGATACGCTCATCCTCACCGGAGGCGTCGATCTGCGCGTGCTGCATGTGGGCGGTTCCCACGTACAGGGAGGAACCTGGAGCGACCGCCTTCGCCGCGACTTCCTGAGCCTGCGCTACGGTGCCGACGGAGGACGCGGCCTGGTATTCCCCTTCTCCGCCGCCGGGACCAACACGCCCGCCAGCTACAGCAGCTCCTATTCCGGCAACTGGGAAAGCGCCACCTGCCTCAAGCCGCACGATGTCACCCTGGGACTCACGGGGATGGCCGTGACGGCACGGGACACGTCGGCCCGCGTAGTGATCGACCTTCTTCCCCGCGAGTCACACATGCTGCAGCAGCGATACACCTTCGACCGGGTGGATGTCCTGGGGGAAGGCTCGCTGGAGCCGGTGCTCCTGCTTAACAAGAAAGACACACTGAGAGGCGTCAACGGCCACTTCGTCCTCCCTTACTATACAGACTGGGTCCAGCTGGGCTTCACCGGAAGCGGAGAATTCACGCTCCGCGGCCTGTACCTGGACAAGAGCAACCAGGGTTTCAGCCTCATGGAAGCGGGCGTGAACGGCGCCTCCACCGCCGCATGGCTGCGCTGCGACCTGTGGGAGCAGGATCTCCGCCGCGTAATGCCGGACCTGGTAATCTTCTCGATCGGCATCAACGATATCCAGGGGGCCGATTTCGACACTCGCCGCTTCAAGGAACACTACCGGGAACTCATCAAAGCCGTGCGCCGCGTGAACCCCTACTGCGCCATCCTCTTCAGCGGCATCAACGACAGCTGGCGCCGCCGGGATGTCAACAGCCATACGGCCGCCGCCGAACAGGCCTTCCGCGACCTTGCGAAGGAATGTGCGGGCGTGTTCTGGGACTGGTACCGCGTGATGGGGGGATACGGCTCCATCGCACGCTGGCAGGAAGCCGGACTGGCACAGGCCGACAAAGTCCACCTTACCCCCGCCGGCTACAAGTTGGTGGCAGATCTGATGTTTGACGCAATTCTCGACAGTTACAGCAAGAGCAAATGAGCATGTGGAATGTCATCAAGGATTTTCTGGTAAACCTGTTCTCCTTTGACCAGGCGCACCCGTTGCTGTTTACCCAGTTCTACTTCTGGGCCTTCTTCGCGCTGGTATTCGCAGTGTTTTCGCTGTTCCACTCCAAGCCCCTGCTCAGAAACGGGTACCTCTTTGCCATGTCGCTGTTCTTCTACTACAAGACAAGCGGCGTCTTCCTGGCTCTGCTGGTCTTTGTCATCGTATATAACTTCTTTGCCGCCAAAGGACTGCGAAAACTACGCAGCGAACGGGCCAGACAGGCCCTTACCATCTTCAGCGTCATCGTGGACCTGGGCATCCTGGCCTACTTCAAATACGCCTACTTCCTCACGGACTTCGTGAACAACCTGCTGGGAACCTCCTTCGCAGTGCACGACGTCCTGGGAGAACTGCTCAACACCCTCACCGGGGCCGATATCTTCCGCGTCGATGCCATCATCCTGCCGGTGGGTATCTCCTTCTTTACCTTCCAGGCCGTAAGCTACATGGTGGACGTGAAGCGGGAAAAGATTGAGCCGGTGAAGAACTTCCTGGACTTTGGTTTCTACCTGAGTTTCTTCCCCCAGCTGGTAGCCGGCCCCATCGTGCGCGCCGTAGAGTTCGTGGAGCAACTCCACAAGCCCTATAACCTGAGCCGCCGCTGGTTCGGCATCGCCATCTTCTGGATCATGAACGGTCTTCTGAAGAAGCTCATCCTGGCCGATTACCTGGCCGTGAACTTCGCCGACCGCGTCTTCGAGAACCCCCTCCTGTACAGCGGCTTCGAGAACCTGAGCGCCCTCTTCTGCTATTCCCTGCAGGTATATGCCGATTTCTCCGGTTACACCGACATCGCCACGGGTGTAGCCATGCTCTTCGGCTTCTACCTTCCCCAGAACTTCAATTCTCCCTACAAGGCAGTGAACACGCAGCAGTTCTGGCGCCGCTGGCACATGACTTTGAGCCGATGGCTGCGGGACTACCTGTACATCCCCCTCGGCGGCAACCGGAATGCATCGGCCGGGACATTTATCATCATCGCCGCGGTGGCCGTTTTCGGCAGCTTCCTCAGCGGCAGCTGGTGGGTGGCCTTCGGCGTGACGGTACTGGCGGCGGGCATCGGCCTCTGGGCCTGGAAAAAGCCGCAGGACCGGAAGCTCATCACCACCAATATCAACTCCATGAACACCATGCTGCTGGGCGGCCTGTGGCACGGGGCCAGCTGGAACTTCATGATTTGGGGCGGCCTCAACGGTATCGGCATGGTCATCTATAAGATCTGGACCAAGCGTTCCATGGGCGGTAAGCTGCTGATTATCGGCCTTGTGACGGCGCTCTGCGGCACGCTTTCGTTCACGCTGCACTACCCGGTGTGGAACATGTTCTTCGTCTGGACGCTCATCCTTCTTGTGGGAACGCTGGTGAAAGGGATATGTCATTCTAAGCGAAGCGAAGAATCCTGGGCATCCCGTGCCTGGGACATCTTCCAGACCTTCGTATTCATCACATTTACGCGCCTTTTCTTCCGCAGCGGCTCCAACCTGGACCCCGCCCTGGCCAATGAAGAGGCCTGGAACACGGCCAAGAACATGGTGAACCAGATTGGCGGTCCCTGGGACCTGAGCCTGGTCCCGGACATGGCCGCCGCTCACTGGACGGTCCT
Organism: Bacteroidales bacterium; assembly: GCA_016288055.1. Taxonomy (GTDB): domain Bacteria; phylum Bacteroidota; class Bacteroidia; order Bacteroidales; family UBA932; genus Cryptobacteroides. The sequence continues at coordinate 9,802 of JAEEXZ010000010.1, read as the reverse complement.
GCTTCTGTTTGTGGTGGGAATGATCATCCACTGGCTGCCGGAACGCTTCAAACGCTGGTACCGGCTTAACTTCGCCCTCATGCCGCTGGGCCTCATGGCCCTGGTGGTGGTGGTGATCATCGTCTTCATCTTCCAGTTCATCACCGCCGACCTGCAGAGCTTTATCTATTTCCAGTTCTAAGCCAGCAAATTGGTAAGCGCCACGAAGTCCTCCACGGAGAGCTGCTCCGGGCGCTGGGAAAAGACGTCCTCAGAGAGGACATCGGCCTTGCCGCGGGCGATGGCAAGGGGCTTTAGGGGATTGCGCATCATCTTGCGGCGCTGCCCGAAGGCCGTTTTCACAACGGTCTTGAAAAGGGCCTCGTCGCAGCCCAACTCCGTGCGGGCGTTGCGCGTAAGGCGGATCACGGCGCTCTCCACCTTGGGCGGCGGAGCGAAGCAGCCGGAACCTACCGTGAACAGATATTCTATGTCATACCACGCCTGCAGCAGCACGGAGAGGATGCCATAGGTCTTGGTGCCGGGCTTTTCGGCGATACGCTCGGCCACTTCCTTCTGCACCATGCCCACTACTTCCGGAATGCTGTCCTTGTAGTCCAGCACCTTGAAGAAGATCTGGGATGAAATGTTGTAAGGAAAATTGCCGATGATGGCGAACTTCTCCGGGAAGATCTTCTCCAGCTTCAGCTGCAGGAAATCGCCCTCCATGAGGCGTCCCTGCATCCCCTGGAAGTGTGTGAGAAGGTAGTCCACACTCTCGGAGTCCAGTTCTATGAGCCTGAGGTCCACGTCTTCCCGTTCCAGCAGATACTGGGTAAGGACACCCATGCCGGGGCCGACCTCCAGCGTCGGAAGCCCGCCGTGAAGGGCGTCAACGATGGCGCGGGCCACTTTCTGGTCCGTCAGGAAATGCTGGCCCAGGGCCTTTTTCGCTCGTACTTCTGTCATACCTGCAAAGGTAAAGGAAAAATACGTAAAAACCTCGCGAGAAATTGCTATCTTTGTAGGTTGGAAAGCAACTTATACAATCATATGTACAGAACACACACTTGCGGGCAACTCCGCATTGAGAACAAAGGCCAGAAGGTAACGCTGGCAGGATGGGTGCAGAAGGCCCGCAAACTGGGCGGCATGACCTTCATCGACCTGCGTGACCGCTATGGCATCACCCAGCTGGTGGTAGAGGCCGATGCCCCCGCCGCCCTGGTGGAGACCGCCACCTCCCTGGGCCGTGAATACGTGATCCAGGCCACCGGCGAAGTGGTGGAACGCAGCGCCAAGAACGCCAAGATGCCCACCGGAGACATCGAGATCAAACTCGAATCCATCCAGATCCTGAACAAGAGCGTCACTCCTCCCTTCACCATCGAGGAAGAAAGCGACGGCGGAGAAGACCTCCGCGCCAAATACCGCTACCTGGACCTTCGCCGCGGCCCGCTCCAGCGCGCCCTGGCCCTGCGCCACAAGGTGGCCCACGAAGCCCGCAACTACCTGGACAGCCTGGGCTTCATGGAAATCGAGACCCCTTACCTTATCAAGTCCACCCCGGAAGGCGCCCGCGACTTCGTGGTTCCTTCCCGCATGAATCCCGGTCAGTTCTACGCCCTGCCGCAGAGCCCCCAGACCTTCAAGCAGCTCCTGATGGTAGCCGGCTACGACCGCTACTTCCAGATTGTGCGCTGCTTCCGTGACGAGGACCTCCGCGCAGACCGCCAGCCGGAATTCACCCAGATTGACTGCGAAATGTCCTTCGTGGAGCAGGAAGACGTCCTGAATACCTTCGAAGGCATGATGCGCACCCTGTTCAAGAACGTTCTCAACGTAGATATCCCCAACCCGCTCCCCCGCATGAGCTGGTACGACGCCATGGACTTCTACGGCTCCGACAAACCCGACGTGCGCTTTGGCATGAAGATCCACGAGATCACCGAGGTTGCCAAGGGCAAGGGCTTCAGCGTCCTGGACGAGGCAGCCTACATCGGCGCCATCTGCGTCCCCGGTGCCGCCGAATACACCCGCAAGCAGATTGACGAGCTCACCGAGTGGGTCAAGCGCCCGCAGGTGGGTGCCAAGGGCCTCATCTACATCAAGGTCAACACCGACGGAACCTACAAGAGCTCCATCGACAAATTCTACACGGCCGACGACCTCCAGAAGATTGCCGCCACCGCCGAGGCGCAGCCCGGAGACCTCATCCTGGTGATGAGCGGCGCCGCCAAGCGCAAGGTACAGACCATGCTGGGCGTCCTGCGCCTGGAGATGGGCGGCCGCCTGGGCTTCCGCAAGCCGGACGTATTCGCCCCGCTGTGGATCGTGGACTTCCCCCTGCTGGAATGGGACGACGAAACCCAGCGTTTCTACGCCATGCACCATCCCTTCACCGCCCCCAAGCCGGAGCACGAGAAGTGGTTCTACAGCGATAAGAAGGAAGACCTGGAGCGCGTTTGCGCCAACGCCTACGACTTCGTCCTCAACGGCAACGAACTGGGCGGCGGCAGTATCCGTATCCACAACGCCGACATGCAGAAACGCATGTTCGAGGTGCTGGGGATCGGCCCCGAAGAAGCCGAATACAAGTTCGGCTTCATCATCAACGCCTTCAAGTTCGGCGCCCCGCCGCACGGCGGCCTGGCCTTCGGCTTCGACCGCGTCTGTGCCCTCATGGGCGGCCAGGATACCATCCGTGACTACATCGCTTTCCCCAAGAACAACCAGGGCCGCGACGTCATGATCGATTCCCCTTCCCAGATTGACCAGGAGCAGCTGGACGAACTCCAGATTGCCCTGAACCTGAAGCAAATGTGATCCGTCACTTATCATATGATTTGAGTGCGCGGAACACATTCGGTATGAAAGTGTCCTGCGCACTTTATTTAGAGGTAGAGGCCGAAGAAGAGCTCCTCACGCTCGACTGGGATTCCCTGCCCCAGCCCGTCATGGTCCTGGGCGGCGGAAGCAACCTCCTTTTCACGAAGGACTTCCCCGGAACGGTGCTGCACGTGGGCATCGGAGGCATCACAAGGCATGCCGACGACCGCGTTACCTGCGGAGCCGGGGTTGTGTTCGACGATTTCTGCGCCTGGGCGGCGAAGGAGGGCCTCTGGGGCCCGGAGAACCTGTCCCTCATCCCCGGCGAATGCGGCGCATCGGCCGTTCAGAATATCGGAGCCTACGGCGTTGAGGTGAAGGACATCCTCGCCGATATCCGTGCCTACGACCGCAAGGAGGGCCGATTCGTGCACATCGACCCCGCCACCTGCGGCTACGGCTACCGCACCTCCAGGTTCAAGACCGAGTGGAAGGGCCGGTACATCATCACCGCCGTCACCTACCGCCTGTCCCGTGAGCCCAGGCCCGTGCTGGACTACGGCGGCATCCGCAAAGCCCTTCTGGAGAAAACCCTCACCCCTCTCGTCATCCGTGACACCATCATCGGGATCCGGAGAGAGAAGCTGCCGGACCCGGCGGTGACGGGAAGTGCCGGAAGCTTTTTCTGCAACCCGGTGGTGCCGGAGGATGTTTTCAAAAAGATAGAAGGCAACCCGCCCCACTACGAGGTGGAAGGTGGCATCAAAATCCCGGCCGCCTGGCTCATCGAACAATGCGGCTTCAAGGGGGCCCGCAACGGTGGCGCCCAGGTGTACCCGAAGCAGCCGCTGGTGATTGTGAACGCGACGGGAGAGGCCTCGCCGCAGGAAATCATCGGCCTGGAAAAACAAGTGATCGACGCCGTACAGGCTAAATTTGGTATAACGCTTCATCCGGAAGTTGAACATGTCTAAATACATCATCGAAGGAGGGCACAAACTCTCCGGTACAATAACCCCGCAGGGAGCCAAGAACGAAGCGCTGGAAGTAATCAGCGCGGTGCTGCTCACCAGCGAGCCCGTCACCATCACCAACATCCCGGAAATCCTGGATGTGAAGAACCTCATCGCCCTGCTGGAAAACATGGGCGTCAAGGTGACGCGCCACTGCAAGGGCCAGTTCACCTTCCAGGCCGACGCAGTGGACACCTCCTACATCGAGACGCAGGAGTTCGTGGAAAAGTGCGCCGAGCTGCGCGGTTCGGTGATGGTTGTAGGACCGCTCCTGAGCCGCTTCGGGCACGCCTGGTTCGCCAAGCCCGGCGGAGACAAGATCGGCCGCCGGAGGGTGGACACCCACCTGGACGGGATGATCAAGCTGGGGGCCGACATGGCCTATGACGAGACCCGCCGCGCCTTCCACCTCACCTGCCGGGACCGCCTTACGGGCCGATACATGCTGCTCGACGAAGCCTCCGTCACCGGCACGGCCAATATCATCATGGCCGCGGTGCTGGCCAAAGGCACCACCACCATCTATAACGCCGCCTGCGAGCCCTACATCCAGCAGCTTTGCAAGATGCTGGGACGGATGGGCGCATTCATCGACGGCGTAGGAAGCAACCTCCTCCGCATTCACGGAGTGGAAAGCCTCCACGGAACGCAGCACAAGATTCTCCCGGATATGATTGAGGTGGGCTCTTTCATCGGCATGGCCGCCATCTGCCGCAGTTCCATCACTATCAAGGACGTCTCCTGGTACGACCTGGGCATCATTCCGGACGCCTTCCGCCGCCTGGGTATCAAGCTGGAACAGCGAGGAGACGACATCTTCATCCCCGAGCAGGACAGCTATGAGATAGAGTCCTTCCTGGACGGGTCCATCATGACCCTCTCGGACGCCCCCTGGCCCGGCCTCACGCCAGACCTGCTGTCCGTCATGCTGGTGGTGGCCACCCAGTGCAAGGGCAGCGTGCTCATCCACCAGAAAATGTTCGAGAGCCGCCTGTTCTTCGTGGACCGCCTCATCGACATGGGCGCGCAGATCATCCTGTGCGACCCGCACCGTGCGGTGGTCATCGGCCACGATCACCGCATCACTCTCAAGCCGGCCCGGCTGGTTTCTCCCGATATCCGTGCAGGTATCGCCATGCTGCTGGCCGCCATGAGCGCCAGCGGGACTTCCACCATCGACAACATCCAGCAGATAGACCGCGGCTATGAGGACATCGAAGGCCGTCTGAATGCGCTGGGCGCCCACATTACCCGTGCATAATATGGATTACAGCAGATTCTTTTCGGCCGATGTACCTTCGTTCCTCCGTTCCCCGGTGAGGGAGATTTTCCGGAAGGTGGACCTTTCGGCCATCTGCTCCTTTGCCGGCGGCTACCCTGCCGCCGATACCTTCCCGGTAAAGGAGATTCCCGGCCTGGCCGCATCCGTGCTGGAAAAATACGGCTCCAAGGCCCTGCAGTACGGCGCCACGCAAGGCGTGCCGGAACTGAGGGAGGCCATCGCCGCCCGTTACGGCGTTCCCGTGTCGCAGGTGCAGATCACTACCTCTTCCCAGCAGGGCATCGACGTGTGCACCCGTGTCTTCGTGAACCCCGGAGACATTGTCCTGGCCGACGACCCCGTCTATCTGGGCGCCCTGCAGAGTTTCCGTGCCTATCGGGCCGATGTGAGGAGCATCGGAAGCACCGACCAGTCCGTCAAATTCATCTACGTCATCCCGGACTTCAATAATCCGTCTGGTAAAACCATGACCCTGGAGGAGAGGAAGGAGATTGTGCGTATCGCCAGGGAACGGGACTGCCTCATCGTGGAGGACAGCCCTTACCGCGAACTGCGCTACGAGGGGGAACCGGTGACCTCTATCCGCGAACTGGCTCCGGAACGCACGCTCCAGCTGGGCAGCTTCTCCAAGATCTTCGCGCCGGGCTTCCGGCTGGGATGGATCATCGGCCCGGAAGAACTGCTGGAACAGATCTATGTGTGCAAGCAGTGCCTGGATCTATGCCCTCCCGTGTTTGACCAGTATCTGGCCGCCGAATTCCTTGTGAGCGGGGCCCTGGACCGGAATTTGCAGCGAAGCGTGGCCGTGTATCGAGGGAGAAGGGACAGGATGGTTTCCCTTTTGAAGAAGTATATGCCGGAAGGCGTAGAATGGACCAACCCCGAAGGGGGCCTGTTCCTGTGGCTTACCTTGCCGGACAACATAGACAGCGTTGCCCTGTATGAGAAAGCGCTCGAGGCCGGAGTGGCCTACGTAGCCGGATCGTTCTTCTACAAAGATGGAAGCCACCGCAACACCATGCGGCTCAATTTCTCCTTCATAGCCGAAGAAAAGATGGAACCCGGAATCCGCCTCCTTGCATCACTCATCGCGCCTGTCCCGGCCCTGTACAAGTTCACGGGAGCCGGCAACGACTTCGTGGTGCTGGACGGACGCGACGCCGACGTGGCCGCCTTCCGTGAGCCCGGCCGCATCCTGGCCCTTTGCCGGGAATACCGCACCGACGGCCTCATGATCCTGGGCCAGGCCGCGGGATACGACTTCTCCATGGAGTTCTTCAACCCCGACGGAAGCGGCGGCATGATGTGCGGAAACGGAGGCCGATGCATCGTCGCCTTCGCCGATTACCTGGGCCTGAAACCCGCCGCCAGCGTGTGGCATTTCCTGGCCCCCGACGGTCCCCACACCGCCGAAATCCTCGAGAAGGAAGACGGCAAATGGACCGTAAAACTGAAAATGATCGATGTCGATGGCGTGAAACCCGTCATGGGCGGATACTTCCTCAACACCGGAACCCGGCACTTCGTGAAGTTTGTCCCGGATATCGAGGGCATCGACATGGAGAAAGACGGACCGGAAATCCGCTGGGCCGATACCTTCCAGCCCGAGGGCACCAACGCCAACTTCGTGGAAGTGCGGGCCGACGGCCTCCACGTGCGGACCTTCGAGAAAGGCGTGGAAGCGGAAACGCTGGCCTGCGGGACCGGGCTCACTGCATCGGCCATCGCCGCCTACGTACATTCCTGCGACCCTTGTCATTCTGAGCGAAGCGAAGAATCTTTCCGCCTGCAATGCCGCCGCGGAGACTGGCTCCAGGTGGACTTCCGCCCCTCTGGGGAACATTTCCACGAAGTGTTCCTCACCGGCCCGGCCGAACTGGTCAGGAAACTGTAAAACGAACACGATATGAACACGGAATTCAAAGGATGCGGCACCGCCATGTTCACCCCGTTCAAGGACGGGAAGGTGGACGTGGAGGCCCTTGCCGCCACCACCAGACGGCAGGTGGATGCCGGCATTGACTTCCTGGTACCGCTGGGAACCACCGGCGAAACCCCCACTCTCTCCGACGAGGAGAAACTGCTGGTATTCCACACCGTCAAGGCCAACGCCGCCGGAAAGCCGGTGGTGGTAGGCGTCGGCACCAACAGCCTCGCCGGCACGCAAGCGAACATGGAACTGCTCCGGGAGGCCGATGCCTTCCTGGTGGTGGTCCCTTACTACAACAAACCTCCCCAAAGGGGCATCTACGCCTACTTCAAGGCCGTAGCCGGGAGCACAGACAAGCCCGTCATCCTTTACAACGTACCCGGCCGCACCGGTGCCAACTGCGAGGCCGATACCACCATAGCCCTGGCCACGGACGTCCCCAACATCGTGGCCGTAAAGGAGGCTTCCGGCAACCTGGAACAAGCGAAGAAAATCATCGAAGGCGCCCCCAAAGGCTTCAGCGTGCTTTCCGGCAACGACGACGAGACCCATTCCTTCATGCGCATGGGCGGAGCCGGCGTCGTTTCCGTGGCCTCCAACGTAGCCCCGCAGGAGATGGTTTCCTTCGTGCACGCCGCCCTCCTGGCCGACTGGGAGACCGCCGGCGCGCTGAACCATCTGCTGCGCCCGCTTTTCAAGAATCTCTTCGTGGAATCCAACCCCATCCCCGGCAAGGCCGCCATGGCCCTGATGGGCCTGATGGAGAATACCCTCCGCCTGCCGCTGGTTCCCGCAACCGACGCCACGGTGGAACTGATGAAAGAAACCCTGGACAACTTATGGAAATAACGCTGAAAGAATTCAACGAAGTCATAGAGGCCCTGGAAAAGGGTGAACTGCGCGTGGCTCGCAAGGTGGACGGCGTATGGCAGGTGGACAGGCACGTCAAGGAGGTGATCCTGGCGGGCTTCAAACTGGGCGCCGTCACGGATATGAGCGAAGGGCAGTTTCCCTTTTTCGACAAGGATACTTACCCGGTGAGAAAGTTCCGCCCGGAGGACGGCGTACGCATCGTCCCCGGCGGCAGCAGCATCCGCCGCGGCGCCTTCCTGGCCAAGGGGGCCATCGTCATGCCGCCTTCCTACATCAACGTGGGTGCTTTCGTGGACGAGGGAACCATGGTGGACAGCCATGTGACCATCGGCTCCTGCGCACAGATCGGCAAGCATATCCACATTTCGGCCGCCACCCAGATCGGCGGCGTGCTGGAGCCGGCGGGGGCCCTGCCCACCATCATCGAGGACGGCGCTTTCGTAGGCGGCAACTGCGGCATCTACGAGGGGACCATCGTGGAGGAAGGGGCGGTCATCGCTTCAGGCGTCATCATCACCGCTTCCACACCCCTCTTCGACGCCACCACGGGCCGTTTCGTACCCCGTAACGCCGACGGACGCGTGGTCGTCCCGCGCGGCGCCGTAGTCGTCAGCGGTTCCAAGCCCATCGTCCGGGACGGAAAGCCCCTGGAAAGCGGCGTACACCTTTACTGCCCCGTCATCGTCAAATACCGCGACGAGAAGACCGCCGGCAGCGTCCACCTGGAAGACTTACTAAGATAATAAAACGAACAATATCATGAAAGTAGCTGTTGTGGGAGCCACCGGCCTGGTGGGCTCCAAGATGTTGGAAGTACTGGAAGAACGCCATTTCCCGGTAACGGAACTGTTGCCGGTGGCATCGGCCCGTTCTTACGGGAAGAAAGTGACCTTCCAGGGGAAGGAATGGACGGTGATGAGTGCCGACGAGGCCATCGCGAAAAAACCTACCGTCGCGCTGTTCAGCGCGGGCGGAGCCGCCTCCGGGGAACTGGCCCCCAAGTTCGCCGCAGTGGGATGCTATGTGGTGGACAATTCCTCCTTCTGGCGCATGCACCCCAGTGTGCCGCTGGTTGTCCCTGAAATCAATGCAGACGTACTCACGCCCGAGGACCATATCATTGCCAACCCCAACTGCTCCACCATCCAGATGGTGCTTCCCCTGGCGCCCCTGCACAAGGCCTATGGGATCAAGCGCATCGTGGTGAGCACCTACCAGAGCGTCACCGGCGCCGGCCAGCGGGGCATCGAGCAGCTGGAGGCCGAGCGCGCCGGAGGCAGCGGCAGCAAGTTCCCCCACCCCATCGACCTGAATATCCTTCCCCACATCGACTCTTTCCTCCCGGACGGTTACACCAAGGAGGAGATGAAGATGGTGAACGAAACCCGCAAGATTCTCCGGGACCAGACCATCGCCGTCAGCCCCACCACCGTACGTGTGCCGGTCAAAGGCGGTCACTCCGAGAGCGTGAACCTTGAATTCAACAAACCCTTCGACCTGGACGAGGCCCGCAGGCTCATGGCCGATATGCCCGGCGTAGTACTGCAGGACGACCCCGCAAACAACGTCTATCCCATGCCCCTTTACGCCTGGGGCAAGGATGAGGTCTTCGTGGGCCGTATCCGCCGCGACACCTCCGTCGAAAACGGCCTCAACCTCTGGTGCGTAAGCGACAACCTTCGCAAGGGCGCCGCCACCAACGCCGTCCAGATTGCCCAGGTCCTCCTGGAAAAGGGCTATCTGTCATTCTGAGCGTAGCGAAGAATCTCATGGACTGGAACCTGTTCCATACCCTGCTTTCGTTTGATTCCACTTCCGGGAAGGAGCGGAAAGTGGCCGAGTGGCTTCTCCAGACCCTGGAAGCGCCCGAAAAGAAGGCCATGGAAGTAGGCGACG